>JAFZOE010000140.1 GCA_017552845.1 Clostridia bacterium | reverse complement strand
ATCCCAGGAAGTTACGCCATAAAGCTCCGAAAGCATTCCTTCCTTACCATATTGGTGAACAGCGCTTTGGCATTGCTTGGCAGTAGTGAGTTCGGTGCTGTTGCAGAGCATATCGATTCCGGGCAGACCGAAATCGCCGTAAGATCGCATCGCTTCACCAACGGAATGAGTCTGGCTTTCAAGCGAAGGCTCCTCCATCATATGACCGGTCAAAGAAATATTATGTTCACTGCACCACTTGCCGATTACGCCCGCAAAAGAAGATGCAAAAAGGTCCGCAATCAGATCATGATAATAGTATCTGTGCGGTGATTCAACGTCCTCAGACAATTGCCAGATGATTTCCGGAAGATGCTCGAATATATCGGCATTATACTTTTCTTTATAAATCTCGGGGATCTTATCAGTCCACGGCATATTTATATCGCGGTCACAGTCAAATGAGTTATTGAGCCTTGATTTTCTATAAACCTGCGGTTCATCTGTGAATATTGCCGGAACGGTCTGATCGAATTCAATGCCTATTTTTTCAAAATATTTCTCATGAGTAATCTCAACAAATTTTCTGACAGCATCCGGATTCAGAGTGTCAATATAAGCCTGATTATTAAACCAGGATGAATCTTCAGATACCAAGCGGAAAAGATACCATTTTTTACCCCTAGCATCTTCATCTTTATCAATCTGCTTATATGATACAAGATAACCATTATCATCGAGAACAATATCATAACATGTCAGATATCTTATATCATCCTCTTCAAATTCGGCAAACTGCTTCTTATGATTCTCAATTGTCTTCTCATACTCAGCAGTAAATGAGATATATCTCTGCCTGAAAGAGTGATTTTTTGTAACGAATCCGCCTGCGGCGCCCGAAGCCCACCTGTCCTCATCATAGAGCCAAGCCAGCATATTCTCATTTTTTGCCTTTTTGACGCATGTTTCAATATTATTCATGAAATCTTCGCCGAGATATTCATCCTCAAGGCCGGTGCGGACATGCATATGAAAACCGCCGAATCCCATCTGATTGAATATTTCAATCTGACGGCAGAGTTCGTCGCCGTTCAGGCTGCTGTTCCATGCCCAGAACGGAGTGCCTCTGTATTCACTTGTGGGATTAGCAAACAGTTCTTTATCAAGCGAAGGGGCAGAATTCTTTTTATACAGCATCTTATTACCTCTTAATAAACGAAGTTTGAATAATCGGCTGTTACACTGAGATCGGCTGTAGCTGTATCAACCTTGGCTATTGTATATTTTACATTCTTGAGGATGGCATGCATTTTGATTGAATGATTGAGTGAAACAAAATTCTTATTCTCCGCGTTTATCCTGGCGGTAATTACAACGCTCGTTGTATTCAGTGTGATATCGCCTACTGAAGCTCCCGCGTCAACAAGACCTGTTCTGATTTCATTATTATCCTTATAGTCATCTGAGAATTTACCGAGAGCGCTCTTACCTTTTAATGGATTAGTTTCATTTTTAACAACAATCTTGATATCATAATACTTCTTATCTTTTGAAAGAGTGCATGTTGCCGAGGTGACATCTGCAGCGCTGAGTGTGCTGACTTTTAAAGATTTACCGTCAAATTTGCCTTTGGAAACGGTATTTGAATTCTTTCCCTCTCCTAAAAACTCCGCAACAGCGTCACGCACAACGCTGATTCTTGCGAGCGCACCCATCTGAAGATTGCTGAGCACGGTGTTAGTGGTCTTGCTGTAGCCGGGTTTTGCGCTCTGAGCTCTCTGAGTAGCAGAATTATATAGTTCAACTATATCTTTTACAGAAGTCGGGGCAGTCTGCTCGGGCTTCTTTGTAGTGGTTTCTTTTTTGGTAGTGGTGGTTGCTTTTTTAGTGGTTGTAGTTGCTTTGGTAGTAGACTCGGTAGTAGATTCCGTTGTAGTTTCAGTTGTGGTCTCTGTGGTAGTTTCGGTTGTTGTTTCAGTAGTGCTTTCAGTGACTGTTTCTGTCGTCGGATCGGTTATTGCTGTTGTATCTGCAGAAGTATCTGTCGTCGATGTCGATGAATTATCAGGTGATGATGTTGTCGTCTCATTATTGTTTCCGCCGCACGATGCAAAAGAAACAAGGAATAATGCAATTAACATAGCTGAGAGAATTTTTTTCATAATAAACACTCCTTTAATCT
>JAFZOE010000139.1 GCA_017552845.1 Clostridia bacterium | reverse complement strand
GGATGGGCTCCGACGAAGAATTCTTCCGCCTTTATGATACGGCCGCAAAGTATCTCAAAGATAAATTCCCTGAGCTCAAAATCGGCGGCTACGGCTCGTGCGGATTCTATGCGCTGACGAAAACAAATGCCGTGAACACAGGCGCAACCCCGAGAAATCAGTATTTCATTACTTATTTTCAGAATTTTCTGAGCTATATCAAAGAGCATAATTCCCCCATGGATTTTTTCTCCTGGCACAGCTACACAACCACCGGAAAGAATGCCCGCTATATTGATTATGTAAGAGAGAACCTTGCAAAAGCAGGCTACGGCGAAGCGGAAATAATCTGCGATGAGTGGAATTATAATCCTATGGAGAATGACAAGATTGACCGCCGCTACGGCGCGAATCAGACCTCAATGCTGATTATGTTCCAGAATAAAGGCCTCGATATGGCGCATTATTATGACGGCGATGATGACGGGCAGTTATGGGCAGGCCTGTTTGTAAACGGGCGTCAGCCTTCATCCGCATATTACGGCTTTTTGGCTTTCGGCCAATTATATAAGCTCGGCAGTCAGGCAAAAATCAAAAATCTGTGGCTGCCCGAAGATTTATATGCCCTTGCCGCGGCCGGCGATGACGGGAAAGCGCTCTTAATATCAAATATTTCCGAGAAAAGAGACCGGAAGCTTATAATTGACGCGTGCGACTATACCGTTGACAAATGCATGACGGTAAACGAAAACTGCGAATGGGTGGAAATACCTCTGCCCGATAAGATTGAAAGCGGCTCAATGCTTTACGTTACATTCAAATAATAATTATTGCAATCCGCATAGGTTTGCGCCCGACGGCGCTTTATACAGAGAAAAGGAAGGTTGAAATTATGAAAAAATCATTCAGGGCGGCACTGAGCTTTGTTCTGTGCCTGGCTATAATCGGCTCGTTTCTGTCGGTCGGCTTCGCGGAAGAAACAAAGATTACAACCTGCGGCGAAGACTGTGAGTTCTATCCCACAATCATTGTCCCGGGCAACGGCCAGTCAAGCGTCTGCGTGACCGATGACAGCGGTAATTTCATCCTTGATGACGACGGCAATAAAATTCAGGCTTTCCCCGCATATTTTCAGGTCGGTAAAATCATCAGGCGGGTTCTTTTCCCCGCCCTTGCCTCGCTGATGCTCCAGCGCGATATCGGCCTTTCGGATGCGCTTGCCGATGTGATTGACGAGTCATTCGGCATAAACGCCTGCGATCTGAACGGTCAGGTTGTGACAAATGTTATCACCGAGAAATTCCCCTATCCCTACTCAAAATGCAGCGACTATGAAAAGACTGTCATAAACAACAATATTCCGTTTAACAAATACCCGACCGCCCTTCCGGATGACCATATCTACTATTTTGAATACAACTCCATGGGTAACCATATCGGTTTTGCGAACGAGCTTTATGATTACATTCAGATGGTGCGCGCCCAGACGGGACACGACAAGGTTAATCTTGTTTCCCTGAGCCAAGGCGCCTCCGTCACAAGCGCCATGCTTGAATACAGGCCCGAGGTCATGGATCAGCTTCACAAAGTGATATTTGTTGTTCCCGCCCTCAAAGGCTCAACTCTTTTCGGCGACGTATTCACGGGAAGAGTCAGCTTTCTCAACACGGATTATCTCTATAACGGCTTCCTTTCGGATATGCGGCTCATGGATGAGAGCACAGCGAGATTAATCGAAATACTGCTGCGCATTCTTCCCGATGAGGTTATCTCCGCATCGCTCGACAAAGGCGTGCGTCACCTTATGGAGAATACGATGATCCGCAGCACGAGTATGTGGGCGCTTGTTCCGCCGGAGGACTATCCCGCCGCGGCGGAAAAATACCTTTCATCGCCCGAAATGGCAAATATAAAGGCGCAGACAGACAGATACTATCAGGCGCAGCTTCATCTTGAAAACAACATTCAGGCACTGCTCGACAAGGGAGTGCAGGTTTTTGACATTGCCGAATATAACTATCCGCTCATAAACATCGGCGAAAGATGGAACGAAATGAACGGCGACTTCATTCTCGACCTCTCCTCAACCTCAATGGGCGCTTACGCCGCCAACTGCGGCGAGACGCTGCCCGACGGCTATGAGCAGAAAAACACGCACTGCGCGGATGAGACGCATAATCACATCTCGCCCGACCGCGTTGTTGACGCCTCCGCAGGGCTTCTGCCCGATACCACCTTCTATTTTGAAGGTCAGCGGCACGATCTCACCCAGCATAACAGCATCATTCTGAAACTCGCAATGCGGCTTATCGCCGATGACGAAATCACCGATGTCTATTCCTCGCCCGAGTTTCCGCAGTTCCTTTCGGGCAGAAATGTTCAGGAGCTTCTTCCCCTGCTCAACACGGCAAAAGCCCTGCAGGCAGAAGGCAAAAGCAACGCATCAATCGATGCCGCGGCAGCCAATGCACAGGCGGTGCTCGACAATAATCTTGCCACGGGCGACGAGGTAGCGGCGTGCGAAAAGGCGCTTCGCGAGTGCCTTGTGAAAGCGGGAGCCGCAGAGGAGGAAAAG
>JAFZOE010000138.1 GCA_017552845.1 Clostridia bacterium | reverse complement strand
GATCGAAAAGAAAGCCGCTGAAGCAGCAGTTAACGCTGTTACCGCAGCTGTCACCGACGCTCTTGCAAAGGGCGAGAAGGTTCAGCTTATCGGCTTCGGAACTTTCGAGGTTCGCAATCGCGCTGCCAAGACTGCTCGTAACCCCCAGACCGGCAAGGCAGTTAAGGTTCCCGCAACAAAGGTTCCCGCTTTCAAGGCAGGCAAGGCTCTTAAGGACGCTGTAGCTAAGAAAAAGGTAGCTAAGAAGGCTCCCGCAAAGAAAGCTGCTCCCGCAAAGAAGGCTCCCGCAAAGAAAGCTGCTCCCGCAAAGAAAGCTGCTCCCGCAAAGAAAGCTGCTCCTGCAAAGAAAGCTGCTCCCGCAAAGAAAGCTCCCGCAAAGAAAGCTGCAAAGAAAAAATAAGATAAGCATTGAGGGGCTGTCCGTTTAGGGCAGCCCTGAGCTTTTAAGGAATCATTATGAGACTTGATAAATATCTTAAAGTATCGCGTATTATAAAAAGAAGGACCGTCGCCAATGAGGCGTGCGACGCGAAGCACGTGAGCGTTAACGGAAAGCCCCAGAGAGCATCTTATGATGTTAAGGTCGGCGACATTATCGAAATCACTTTCGGTAGCAACACATCCAGATTCGAGGTGCTCAGCGTAAACGAATACGCCACTAAAGAGAATGCCTCGCTTATGTTCAGACAGCTGTGATTATTTTTGAAAAAAGCCTTGAATATTTAATAATAAAAATGTATAATAATTTCCGGTCGTATAAAACAGCTAACGGGTAAAACCGCAGGGGATAATATGAACGATAATCCGCGTAACAAAAAGTTGATAAGAGCCGCCATGATAGGCGTGTGTATCATTGTTGTTATCATCTTTGCTTTTGCTATCGGCAAACGCCTTAAGACAAAGCATGAGCAGGAGAATACAATAAGCAGCATGAGCCAGACCGTTTCCGAGATTGAGGAGCAAAACAGCCGCATTCAGGAAACGATTGACAACGGCGAGGACGAATCGTATATCGAGCATGTTGCCCGCGAGGATTACAATTATGTAAAACCCGAGGAGCGCGTCTATTACGACTCAGATGATTGATTAAAATTATTTCAGGAAGGATTATCATTTTTTATGCAGATTGAAACAGGCGTTATTGTTGAAGGCAAAATTACCGGCATTACCGATTTCGGAGCATTTGTCGAGCTTGACGGCGGCAAAACAGGAATGGTTCATATTTCGGAAGTCGCGCTCGATTTTGTAAAGGATATAAGAGAGCATCTTGAGGTCGGTCAGCAGGTGAAATGCAAGGTTATTTCGATTTCACCGGAGGGAAAAATCAGCCTTTCAATCCGCAAGGCGCTCGAAGAGACGGGCGAGGAGCTTCCGAAACCCGAAAGAAAGAAGCAGCAGCGACCCGCTCCGAAGGTCTGGCAGGGCAATAAAAAACCGGCCCCTCCGGCAGACGGCAAACAGTCCTTCGAGGATATGATGGCGCATTTCAAGCAGGTCAGCGATGATAAGATGAGCGACCTCAAGCGCGCCGATTCCAAGCGCGGAAGCGTCGGATATTCCCGCAGAGGAAAGAATTGAATTTGAAAATAATGAGCACTGCCAGGCGATGACCGCGCGGTGCTTTTATAATACGGAGTTAATATGAGAGAGATTGAATTAAAAACCGTAACGGAAAAAATCAAAGAGGCGTGCATAAAGGCGAATAGAGTTCTGCCTTCCGACCTTGAAAGTATAATAAGAAACTGTGCGGGCTGTGAAAAAACAGAGCTCGCCAAAAACGTTATGCAGACGCTTGCCGATAATCTCGATGCCGCGCAGGAGCTGAGCCTGCCGATCTGCCAGGATACGGGCATGGCGGTCATATTCGCCGAAATCGGTCAGGATATTCATTTTACGGGCGGCAGCTTTGAGGACGCCGTCAATGAGGGCGTCGCTCAGGGTTATACCGAGGGCCTGCTTCGCAAGAGTGTCGTCTCTGATCCGCTCAGGCGCGTGAATACGGGGGATAATACGCCCGCGGTTATTCATACGCGTATTGTGCCCGGTGATAAGCTGAAGATTACGGTCGCTCCGAAAGGCTTCGGCAGTGAGAATATGAGCAGAATGAAAATGTTTACTCCCTCGGCAACGAGAGAGGATATCATAAATTTCGTTGTTGAAACGGCAAAGGTCGCGGGAAGCAATCCCTGCCCGCCCGTCGTGCTCGGTATCGGAATCGGCGGAGATTTTGAGAAATGTGCTCTTCTCGCAAAGAAGGCGCTCTGCAGACCTGTCAGCGAGCCTAACGGTGATGAATTCTATGCAGATATGGAAAAAGAGATTCTCGATAAGGTAAATGCCCTCGGCATCGGGCCTCAGGGCTTCGGCGGCGAGACTACGGCTCTTGCAGTCGCGATTGAGACTTTTCCCACTCACATAGCCGGTTTGCCGGTCGCAGTCAATGTCGGCTGCCATGTCACGCGCCATTTTTCGTTTACTCTCTGAGCAAAAAACTTGAACAAAAATCGCGCTTATATTTCTACATTATAATCACTTTATTTTTTATCGAGATGGTGTTATAATATAGTTGAAGTATAATGCTTCAAATAAACTAAGGGGATGACTGTATGAAAATAACAATTACAGGCCGCAAATGCACACCCCGCGATTCTTTCAAAGAGCACGCGGAAAGGAAGCTTGCCAAGATTGAGAGATTCTTCGGTAGTGATGTAGAGGCTAAGGTTACGGTAACTGTTGAAAAGTCATCACAAAATGTTGAAATCACCGTCAATAACAGCGGAATGGTTTTCAGAGCAGAAGAGAGAGCTCAGAATATGAACGAAGCTCTCGACAAATGTGTTGACACCCTCATCAGACAGATTCGCAAAAACAAGACCCGCGTAGAGAAAAAGATGAAAAACGGAACTCTCGACCAGGCTTTTGCCGAAGAAGAAATCGAAGAAGTTCCCGAAGAGATCGAATATGAACTCGTCAGGCACAAGAGCGTTCTGCTCAAGCCCCAGAGCGTGGAGGAAGCAATCCTTCAGATGAATCTCGTCGGCCATCAGTTTTATCTTTTCCTCAACGAAGAGCACGGCGATGTCAATGTAGTCTATAAGCGCAGCGACGGAGGCTACGGCCTTCTGACTCCTGAAATTGAATAATCGTCGGGCTGAAATTCAAGCGAAAACAAATCCGGGCGGGATTCTTCCCGCCCTTTTTTCAAGGATATAATGAGTATAAATTTTGTAATACCGTGCCTTCTGGGAATCGAATCCCTGATAGCCGGTGAATTAAAAGAAATGGGCGCAGAAAATGTCGTGTCCGAAAACGGCAGAGTGCTGTTTTCGGGTGATGAAAATTTGCTTGCCCGGGTGAATATCCGCTCAAGGTTTGCCGAGAGAGTGCAGATACTTGTCGGCTCGTTTGAGGCGAGGACTTTTGAAGAGCTCTTTCAGGGCGTGAAGGCGCTCGAATGGGAGCGCTGGATCGGCAAAACGGATGCTTTCCCCGTCAAGGGTTATTCAATTAATTCAACCCTTTTCAGCACCCGCGATATTCAGGCAATCACCAAAAAAGCGGTTGTTGAGCGGCTCGGCTCAAAATACGGCGTCGAGTGGTTTGATGAGACCGGTCCCGTTCATCAGATACAATTTGCAATCAATAAAGATGTTGTGTCAATGCTTATTGACACTTCGGGTGCAGGCCTTCATAAGAGAGGATACCGCACCGATGCTAACGGCGCCCCGATAAAGGAAACTCTCGCGGCGGCGCTCTGCAGCATTTCTCATCTCAAACCCTATCATAAATTCTATGATCCGATGTGCGGCAGCGGAACTATCCTCATTGAGGGTGCGCTGATGGCAAAGAATGTAGCGCCCGGTATAAACAGAAATTTCGCGGCCGAGAGATTCGATGTCATAGACAGAAACGTCTGGAAAGACGAGCGTGAGGCGGCAAGGGCGCTTGAGCGCATTCCCAATGATTTTGAGGCTTTCGGCTCGGATATAGATCCTCAGAGTATTGAGATTGCGAAGGCTAACGCTCAGAGAGCAGGAGTCGATAATCTTATAGAATTCAATGTTGCCGATGTGAAAGTTTTTTCACCATCCACCGAGCGCGGAACGCTCATCTGCAATCCTCCCTACGGCGAGAGAATGCTTGACATTACCGAGTGCGAAGTGCTATATAAAACAATGGGCGAGGCATTTGAAAAGAAGCGCGGCTGGAGCTATACGATAATCAGCCCCGACGAAGAATTTGAGAATGCATTCGGCAGGAAGGCCGACAAGCGCCGCAAGCTCTATAACGGCATGATAAAATGCCAGGCATATATGTATTTCAAATAGGAGGCGATGCCATGAAACATATATTTGTAGTCAACCCGGCGGCAGGTCAGGGAAAGAACAAGGCGATGGATTTCATCAAGCCTAAGATTGACGAAGTCTGTAAAAAGTATTCCATCGACTATGAGATTTATCCCACGACCGGCAGGGGAGACGGAATCAGATTCGTAAAAGAAAGATCAAAGAGCGGCGAAGAGCTCAGATTCTATGCCTGCGGCGGCGACGGCACACTATATGAGGTCGTAAACGGCGCCTACGGTTTCGATAATGTCGAGGTTGCTGTTGTTCCGCTCGGCTCAGGCAATGACTTTGTCCGCTATTTCGGAACAAAAGAGGACTTCCTCAAACTTGACGATCAGATAAACGGAGTTCCCGTTGCGCTCGATTTAATCAAATGCGGTGATGAAATCGCGATTAATCAGTGCTCAATGGGTATGGATGCCGAGGTTTGCGCGAAGCAGGGGACTATCAAAAAATACCCGCTTGTCACCGGCGAGGGAGCGTATTATCTCGGTTGCCTCTATGCCATAGCGAGAAAAATCAGAAACAGATTCACAATCACGATTGACGATAATGAGCCGATGACTCTCGATGCCCTCTTCTGCTTTATCGGTAATGCGAGTTACTACGGCGGCGGATTCAGAGCCGCGCCCCTCGCAAAGCCGGATGACGGCCTGCTCGATATAGTCATCGTTGAGAGCGTAAAGAGCAGGGTTCTGCT
>JAFZOE010000137.1 GCA_017552845.1 Clostridia bacterium | reverse complement strand
GATCCTGACATCCATATCGTGCTGAGCGGTGACGGGCACCGTCTTGCACATTTCGAGCAGAATCAGTGTCACAACGCAGACTGTGCCGCAGAGCATTACCTTGTCGCCGAAGAAGAGCAGGGCGATTACGATGATTCCGTTGCCGATTGCTCTGGAAAGCTGGAAGAAGATACATATCTGTTTATATGAGAATCTCTTCATGAAATACGGCGAGAAGAAATCGGGCGGAGTGCCTGCGAACGAGACGAAGGCAACGAGCAGCGAATAGGTAAGTCCGCTGAGCCTGAAAGTATAAAGATAGAGAATAGTCACAAACGGAAGCATGCCGTTTCCGAGCGCGTCAAGCAGATCGACTATCGTCTTCATCCACTTGTATTTATTGCGCATAACTCCGAACATGCCGTCCCAGAATTTGATTTCAACCTTCTTCTCGAGAGGCGGCTGGGGGATTCTCTCCTTTATTCTGCCGATGAAAATCATCGTCAGCGCAACAAATGCTATGAAGCTTATCGGGATGACATATCTGAATACGTTTATATCCGCCCACTCATAGCGCAGCATACCGATTATAACCGGCATAACTATCGCGACGATGGAATTGAGCAGATGGGAAATCTTGATGGGATACGTTCTTACAAGAATTCTCTCGCGGATATTCGGACTGATATTCTGGGTGCAGGTTTCGAGATTGTTTGCGAAGCCGAACATATTGTAGCAGGCAAACAGCAGGTTCGCCACCCAGACTCTTGTGATAACATCGGGGATATTGTAGAAGGGGAGCCAGCCGATAAGAACTACCATTACGCATTTCGGAATGGCGTCGCAGTAGAGTGAATACTTATATCTGCCGTATTTCGGCAGCAGCTTCTTGCGCCAGAAAATATTTCTCGCGCCGAACCAGCCGTTCCAGGCAATATGAGTGCCGAGAATCTTGAAAGCGGAGGAGCAGTTTATGCCCTCAAGGCTGTTCATATAAGTCACGAATCTGCCCGCCTGATTGAAAAGCTTTGACGGGTCGAATATTATCATGGCCGCGCCCGTGACAAAGAGAATCGTATAGAGCAGATAGAGCTTGCGCTCGGTTGTCTTTTTGAGGAAACCGAGGTTATCCGCTACATACCAGGTAATCATCGTCCAGATATAGTTGAGCGGCATGTTGATAATATTGATGATTGAGAAGGTCAGATACGGAAGCTTGTAGTGATACATCATCAGGTAGCACGAAGCTCCGAATACAATGTATTCGAGTATCTTTGAGCCCGAATAGTTTGAGCCTACGGCGAGCAGGATATCCTTATATTCCTTGTAGGGCACATAGTTGCCGGGCGCGGGTTCTTTCCAGTGAGTCTTGATCTCAGTGAAAAGGCCTTTGACTTTTTGCAGCATTGAGTGCAATACCCCCCTTGCTTTTTGTTTATATGAATTATTCTTTTTCTGTTTCTGGTTCTGGTTCCTGAGAAGCTTTCACTCTCTTGTTGTGAATTGCATTGAGCGCACATCCTATGCCGAAGAAAACTCCAGAGAGTATTATTACCACGGCAACGAGCAGCAGGACGCCGGTTACAGAATTATACGGCTGATCCTTAAGACCGGGCAGCATGGAACTCATCTGCCTGCCGCTCAGAAACGGATAGGGATAAAAACCGTCCCAAGCTCCGAGAATTATGCTGACTATGAAATAGCATACCGGATAGACAAGATATATCAGCGCATACTTTACCTTAGGAATCTTTCTCTCCTCTACCGGGAAGAACCAGCAGGCGGTGAAAAAGACGGGAGTAATCAGATGATTCCAGTAGTTTACGATATTTGAAAACCACATTCCGCCGGTGCCGACACCGTTTACCTCGCTCGGGAAGGGCGCGCTCGAGGGCAGGAGAACGGTGAAATAAATAATGCCGGTTACGGCAATATTCAGAGTAATCGCGCCCCTGAGCCACTCCTTGTGAGTGAGCTTAAAGCATTTTTCATTGCCGAAAATACCGAGAGCGTAAAGAATCAGCCAGATATCCACAAGGATATTCGATTCATTTGTAAACATGCGCAGAAAAGCGATGCCGCTCTTGTCATTTGTGATAATGCGATTATCGATAAGATAATCCATAAACGGCCTGAGGATATTCTCATAGCTGACTATATGATGAGCCATGAGGAGAAGGCCGGTTATTCCGAAGCACAGCGCAAAGAGCGCAAAACCTTTTCTCTCAATGAGTGATTTACGGATATTCATTTTTCTTCTCCTTATCTTTTCATTTTCTTTTTCCCTATTCTGCTATAATAAAGCATATATAAT
>JAFZOE010000136.1 GCA_017552845.1 Clostridia bacterium | reverse complement strand
ATCTGCGAAGGAAGCTTCGCGACCGTGTCGTGGACGAAATTCGCGCCGACGAGCATACTCGTTCGCTCATTCGGATTCGGCGTGAAAACATTCTCTATATATTCGCCTCCTCCGAAGAAGGCGCCGATTGTCTCGTTGAAATACTGGAGGACCATATATGCTATGAGCTTCTGCCCGGTATTCATTCCGAAATACGCCGCAATCAGCGGCAGGAAGCAGGTATATATACCCGATATTATGCTCGGAAGCAGCGAGAGATACTGGAAGGGCTTGAATTTGCCCCATCTCGTTCTCATATTGTCGATAATCGCCGCGGTCAGCGGATCGTTTATCATATCATAGACCGTCAGCGCGGCCGTCGCCTTGGCGAGCGGCTTCGGTTTAAGACCGAAAATCTTATAGAGCCAGATATCGGCACCTACATCGTATTGGCCGAGCTTCAGCTTTCCGAAAGCGCTGTAGGCAACATAGGCGATGCGCTCCCTGGTGGTGCAGAAAAGGCGGTTCATATATGCCTGATTCATCTGAAGCTGCTCGGAGTCTCTGCGTTTATCGTCAGCCATCGTTTTCCGCCTCCGTTTCTTCTGGCGCTTCATCGCCTGATTCTGTTTCCTGCGCCTGCTTTTCCGCGTTTTCGCCCGCGATTTTCGCTTCCTTTTCATCGAGGAGAGCCTGCAGACGCTTATACTGCTCCGCCCTTATTTCCCCGGGCGTCATCGTTTTCTGCATCTCAAAATATTCTTCAATCGGGATGCCGCCTACAAAGCATTGCTTATGGTTTACGGGTATTCCCTTTTTCAGAACAATGAAATCGATAATCACATTGAGAAGCTGGAGCGCGAGATAGAGATAAATGCCGATTGCGGTCTTGCCGGTGAGAACCGCGTCCGATTTATCGGCAAGGAAGACCGCGAATGCGCCGAATGAGGAAAGGAGGGTCAGCGAATTTATGATAACCGCCCTCGCAAACGCGCGCTTTGAGCACGCCATCATCAGGCAGAAGAAATGCACCAGCCAGAGAAAGATTGAGAATATAAGCAGCATGAAGCTCGCCGTCAGCAGTTTATCCGAGGTCAGGAACCCGTCTTTGCCGATGGTATCGACGCCGTTGTAAATCGTCACAAACGAGGCGCCGCCCTCGAAACCGCCGAATTCGGGATTGAGTTTGCAGTTGATTATCGGCAGAAGCAGGGCGAAAACGGGAATAAATGAGGTGATTATTCTCACCACCGCGAGCTTTGAGCCGACAAACGAAGCTTTGAGGCGGTCGATTTTCTTCTGAAAATGATAATGCTGAACCTCGGCAATATCCGCCTGCTGCATCAGCCTCTCCTGCAGGTCATAGACGACTATGTTCGCGCCGCAGTGAGGGCAGTGCTGCCGCCAGTCCGTCAGCTTGAGATGCCTTCCGCATTTGGGACAGTTTGCCATTTGCTTTCCTCCTTCTCAAATCGGTTGTATCGGTTACCGCGCAAGTCAGATTGAGACGAGCATCATTCTTTTTTCGGCAAAGGGGAGAATTCCCGAAATGAATTTCTTTGCCGCCGCCTCATAGGCGACAAGGATTCTGCCGTCAATGAATTCTATATCCTCGCTCATTCTCGGAATCGTCATATCTTTGACATGCCTGCCCGAGTCAAGATAAAAGAGCGGGATTTTTGCGCCGCCGAGATCGAATTCGCCGTCGGCGTTTCCGTTGATATCATAAATTCTGAGCTTTGAACTCAACGATCCGCCCGAGACGGAGAGCACGGCTTTTCCGCCGTCCGCCGCGAAACCCTGAACCTTGTCGCAGGTTGAGAATGCTGCTGCGGGCGCATCGCTTTCAACTCCGAATTCCGCGTCGGGGTTTACCTTGTATGCGAATGTCAGCGCGGCGTATTTGCTGCCGTCCGGCGTTTCAAGCGCATGGGATTCGT
>JAFZOE010000001.1 GCA_017552845.1 Clostridia bacterium | reverse complement strand
CCTGAAGACTTGGTAGATACTGTTACATCTTTATCCTCAAGTTTCATCACAAATCGGACAAAGGGAGCAAGCCCTTTGATACCGGTGCTTTCAAAGCTGTTAGCAAGATTTATGAAGGAGTTGATATTTGCGAGTCTTTCGTTCGGATTGCGCATTTTGGATACTATTGCCCTGAGTCCATATTCGTCAATGATGTCCGCGGTGAATTCTCCGGCAGGTGTTACCGAGGCGATTCTCCGAAGTTTTTCAATTGCAGAAACGAATTCTTTTGCCTTTTTATCTCCGCTGTCTGCGTATTTCAAAACGCATTTAAAGAATCTTTCTTTTTCATTCGGCAATCCGGCTCTCATCAACGCGAGATCATCAGGCGTGAATCCGTAAACAGGGGAGAGCATAACTGTAGCAAGAGCTATGTCGTCTGTCGGATTATCTATTACCCTGAGCAGGCATTTGATGAAATTGATTTCGGGTGAATTGATGAATGTCTCATCATTGTCCGATATATAAGGAATACCGTTTTCTTCAAATACTTCTGCAAATAGCTTGCCGCAGGATTTATTCCTGTAAAGAATTGCAAAATCAGAATATTTTACATCCCTGGTTTCGTCTCTGTCGTTTTCATCCTTACCGATGACAATCTGCATTTTTTCTTCAATTGCTTTTTTTATTTTCTTTATGGCGTAAAGAGCCTGATATCTGATATTCTCCTCGCTGTTTTCTCCGCAATTCAAATAATCAAATTCGATTTTGATATCAGGGGTTTTATCGAAAGGTGCAGATGGATAAAGGAATTCCCTTTCATCGTAATCAACATCGCCGGTATTCTCTGACATGACTTTTGAGAAAATATAATTTACGGTATCCGTAACTTCCTCTCGGCTTCTGTAATTGTTATTGAGATAAATTCTGTTTATGTCAGGATGAAGCGTGGTATTGTCCCTGATAGAAAGGAAAACTTCGGGCATGGCGTTGCGGAATCCGTAAATGCTCTGCTTGATGTCGCCGACAAGGAATCTGTTTTTATCATCTCTTGAAAGAGCTTCGAATATCATATCCTGAGCCGCATTTACATCCTGATATTCATCAACGAAAATCTCTTTGTAATTCTCAGAGAGTTCTTTTGCAAGCTCACTTCTAATAGGCTTTCCGCCTTCATTTCTGACCAACAGATTTAAAGTAAAATGAAGAATGTCATCATAATAATATGCATTTTCGCTGCGCTTTATATCGTCAAGTATTTCTCTGAATCTGATTACCGCTTTGATAAGCAATTCTGCTGAAGGTCTGACTTTATCCTTGAATGAGTCAACGTCCTGCTGGGTATAAATGAAAAACGGTGCAAGACTTTTGGTAATATATTTATTTACGTCGCTTCTTATATCTTTAATATATTCTTTAAGAGATTCATCCAGAGACATACTTTTGCTTGAATAATTAGGTGTGGCGATTGAATCACGTATTGTATCCCAATCTCCATTATCAAGCGCAGAGATTATTTTGCTTAAAGGTTCTTGGGCCTCATAAAGCTTTTCTTCGGCTTTTTCAATATCTCCGTCTGCATAT
>JAFZOE010000135.1 GCA_017552845.1 Clostridia bacterium | reverse complement strand
TGCATAGGCTATCCCGCCGAGGATAATGAGGATTTCATCAATCTCAACAGCCCTGAATTCCATGCTCATATGGGCTATTCGCTGGTCGGCAGACATAATAAATGCGGAAAGAAATTCGGTAAATTCTTCGATATCGTCTGGATGGAAAAGATAATTGAAACTCCGGCGAAAGACGGTATAAAGCCCTTCCCCGAAATCAGGGAAGAATTCAAAAAGACATTATAATGCATATTTTAGGCACGGCGGATTGAACCCGCCGTGCATTTTTATACCCGGGGGATATGGGCAAAAAAGCTTTTTAACCATATCTTTTAAAAATAGACTCAAGTATAATAATTACAGTTGCGGCAATACATTAAGGAGATTATTATGAAGTCTATAAGGAAAGCAGTCTGCACGTTGCTGTCCGCTATTATTGTTTTTTCCGCCTTTTTCTGTCTGCCTTTTTCGGCTGATGCTTACGGCGGAAATGTCCCGATTATCTTTATTCACGGTCAGGGCTCGTCCCTCGGCATAAAGCAGGAGGACGGCTCGTATCAGAGAATCAAGGGCGACGATATGGCGCTCGACGGCAATGCGCTTATTGATGTGCTCAAAGATAATTACGAAATCCTGCTCAAGGCCATAGTCACGCAGGATTGGTCTGATTTCTGCAAAATGGTCGAGGATTATATGATAAGCCAGTTCAGCGAGGTGGCGCTCGGAACGGACGGTATGCCCGTTGACGGCTCGGAGAGCACGGTTAATTATACCGAGGATTATGTAAGATACAGATATCTTTACGGCGACAGCAGTCTGAATAAATTCTGGTTTGTCTATGACTGGCGCCTAGACCCGACCGATAATATGGAACGCCTTCACGATTACGCCGAGACAATTCTCAGAGTCACCGGCTGCGAAAAATATGCGGTCGCCGGCAGATGCGAAGGTGCCTGCCTGGCGCTCACTTATTGGGAAACATATCACGATGAGCGTATGACAGATCTGATTTTCTACGCGAGCGCCGCAAAGGGCGCGATGCCGATCGGCGAATCATTCAGCGGGAATCTGCATATCGACCCCGACGCTGTTGAAAGAAGCGCTTATGAGACTGATCTGGGCGTCAATATTCAGCTCGGCGATAATATGACAATCACCGATGAGACGATAAGGGATATACTGAGAATTATCAGCGATTTTTACGGTCTCGATTATGCCTGCTGGGCGGTCAACAATGTCTATGAGCAGATTGAGGAGACCATCACTCCGGCTGCTCTGAAAAAGACTCTCGCCACATTCCCGGGCTTCTGGGCGATGTGTGATGATGAATATTATGAGCAGGCTAAGGAAATAATGTTCGGCGGCGAAGAAGAGACATATTCCGCGTTTATCGCAAAGATTGACAATTATCATTACAACATAATGAACAGGGCCGACGAGATTATTCAGAACGCGAAAGACAGCGGAGTCAGAGTCTCCGATATTGTCAAATACGGTTTCCAGAGCTATCCGATTACCAAGCACAGTGAGATTCAGTCCGATACAATAGTCAGGGTTGATAAGGCTGGCTTCGGAGTCACCGGTTCTGAAATCGGCAAAATCCTCAGTGATTCTTGTATCAGAGATTCATTTTCAAACGGAAATTCAAAATATATATCCCCCGATTTAACTATTGATGCTTCAACCGGCCTGCTCAAAGACAGCACCTGGTTTATAAAGAATCTTACCCACGGCAATTTCCCGACCTGTGTCGACGATCTGATTTATCATATAGTCAATACGGAAACGCTTGATGCCGTGTCAGATAAGGAATATCCGCAGTATCTCTTTTATGATGAGGATGAAGATACGATAGCTCCGCTTGTTTCGACCGAAAAGCAGACGAAGCTTGATGAATTCAACGCAAACAATGCCAAGAACTTTATGCGTGTAATAAAACCTGTTTTCAGGGCGGTATATCAGGTTGTGGTATTCATCACCAAAATATTCACATCCCACGCAAGAGCATAAATCAAACCCGCAGGACACATAGCCCTGCGGGTTGTTGCTTATAAAGGAATCTGTATTACTGTTTTGCTCCCTGGTCGAATTTCTCGAGGACCTTGACTGTGACTGCGAAGCAGTCTGCGAGTCCGTCAACATTCATGTTGTCATAGGAGTCTTTTCTGGTGTGATAGTAGCTCTCAAGCTTGTGGTTGAGGCCGGTGATGCCGGTGGATCTCAGACCTGCCTGCGAAAAAGCAGCGTTGTCGGTAGCGCCGCCGAGCGGGGGAACCATACCCTTGGAGCACTTGATGCCGAGCTCCTGTGCGCATTCCATAAAGAGGTCGGAAACGTCCTTGTCGGCCTTAACGGTGGCGTTGAGGTCGCGGTAGTTTACCATGAGATATTTGGGATCATAAATCGTATCATAGGAATAGATGAAGGTCGGAACATCGTCGAATTCGCCTTTGTGAGCTTCGCACCAGGCTTTAGCGCCTCTGAGGCCCGCTTCCTCGGAACCTGTGAGAACAACGCCGATTTCGGTATTCTCGAATTCGATTTCCTCATCCTGAAGAGCCTTGAGAACTGCGATACCCATATAGCAGCCTGAGAGGTTATCGTTCGCGCCGTCAACTACTCTCTTGTAGTTTACCATAAAATAGAGACCTGCGAGGAAGGGAACGAAGAGAAGTCCCCAGAGAGCGGCTTTAAATAAGCCGGTGGTTCCGTCAAATCCTTTTACGGCAAAGAGGATTGAAAGCACAAGATAAAATACCGCACCGATGCCGCAGATGATGGCGTGGCTCTCGAAGCCGACGCCGCCGAGCGCATAGTTTACGGGCCATTCCCATGCAGCGTCCGGATGACCGTTGAAGATAATTCTTCTCTTGACTTCGCCGGTGGGCTTCTTGAATGCGGTTACATTGTGGCCGGTCTTCTCTTTGAAGAGGAAGTCGACCGCTTTCTTATATACGCCGAACTGAAGAAGAACGATAACGAGGCCGAATACGATAAGAACGGCACCGATTATCGGGAACGCAATGCTGCCTGTCGCTTTGCCGACAAAGAGGGCGATAATAGCAAGCAGAACGCTTGTGATAGTGATGTAAATCCAGCCGTAGAATGATCTGGGATTCTCTTTGAAGGATTCAACCTGAGCCTCGCAGCCGAGCTTTTTGAGAACACCTGCCATATATTCGCAGGCCTGCTCTTCGCCTTTTGAGCCAGGCTCTCTCTTTTCAAACTTGGTGCAGATATGCCTGATTTCTTTAACCATATACTTGGCATACGCTTTTTTCTTTTCATAGATATTGGTGAAATCCATAAATATCCCCTTCCTGATAAAATATACATTTATTATCTGCCTTTTTTAATAATTAGTCAAGAAAAAATTGACCTTGCTTATAATATTTTATGTAATTGACAATTTTTGCCTCTTATTATATAATAAAATTACCAAAACGAGGTTAAGAAGGAAGACACCGATGACTGAACTTGAAGCGGCTGTGAGAGCGAATGAGCTCAGAGAAATTCTCAATTATCACAGCAGAAAATATTATATCGAAGACAGCCCCGAAATCGAGGATGATGAATACGATAAGCTTCAGCGCGAGCTGGTGCTTATTGAGACTCAGTTTCCGAATCTGATTACTCCCGATTCCCCGACTCAGCGCGTCGGCGGGAGCGTCGAGGGCATGTTTGAGCCGGTTACTCATGTTGTTCCGCTTGAAAGCCTGCAGGATGCCTTCAGCATTGATGAAATCAGGGCTTTTGATTCGAGAATACGCGAGATTTTTCCCGATGTTGAGTATTCCGTTGAACCCAAAATTGACGGTCTTTCCGTGGCTCTCGAATACGAAAACGGCGTATTTGTCAGGGGCTCTACCAGAGGCGACGGCAATGTCGGCGAGGATGTGACCGCGAATCTGCGCACCATCAACTCAATCC
>JAFZOE010000134.1 GCA_017552845.1 Clostridia bacterium | reverse complement strand
CAACGGGGTCAACAGCTTATTCTCTTTCTGCCGGCGGTCCGGTTGTTGATCCAGGCCTGGAGAGTATTCTGTTTACTCCTGTCTGCCCGCACACTTTATTCAACAGATCGATTATTTTCAAACCCGATGACTGTATATCTGTTAAATCTGCCGAGGGCGAGATGCTGTTCTATTCCAATGACGGCAATGAACCCCGTTCATTTGACGGAGACAGCAGGATTGAGATTTCAAGAGCAGATTTCACTGCAGATTTCATCAGAATCAAAAATGATAATTTTATCAATAAAGTATATGAAAAAATTGAGGACAGGATGTGATTGATTATGAAAAAGAAGAGACACGAAGTTATACTGAGGATTATTGAAACAAACAGCATTTTTACTCAGACCGAACTTATGGAAAAGCTCAATGAAGAGGGCTTTGAAACCACTCAGGCAACCATTTCCAGAGATATCAAAGATCTGAGATTAATCAAAAAGCCCGATAAATACGGACGTTCCTGCTATACTGTTGATAAATCTGATAACACCGAAATCAGCGGGAAATTCAACAGCGTATTTTCACACAGCGTAATTTCTTCCGATTCAGCCGGCAATATGCTTGTCGTCAAGTGTTATACCGGTATGGCAAATGCCGCCTGCGCTGCGCTTGACAACATGGATTTTGAAGGCGTAGTCGGAACTCTTGCGGGCGATGATACCATCTTTGTTCTCTGCCGCAATATCGATACGGCTGAAACGATAAAAGCAGAAATCAATAAAATGATTGGATAACGGAGTATTCTATGTTATATGGCTTGAAGATTGAAAATATAGCCGTAATAGAAAAAGCGGAGATTGAGTTCTCTTCCGGTTTGAATGTTCTTACAGGAGAAACGGGAGCCGGTAAATCCATAATTATTGATTCGATAAATGCCATTCTCGGCGAAAGAACTTCTAAAGAGCTTGTCAGGGACGGTAAAGACAGCGCCAAGGTAACGGCTGTTTTTACAGGTATCAACAGCGAAGTATCTGCTCTGCTCGATGAATATGATATAGAAAAGACGGAAGACGGTTCTCTGACAATCTCAAGAGTGATTTCGCTGATCGGTAAAAATTCATGCAAAGTGAACGGTTATCCGGTAACTGTTTCTCAGCTGAAGGAAATCGGTGTTTCGCTTATTAATATTCACGGTCAGCATGACAGCCAGGCTTTGCTTTCTCCTGATAAGCATTGCGGTTTCATAGATGCTTTGGCGGAAAACTCGAAATTGCTTGGTGATTATAAATCTGCTTTTAATTCCCTTATCAAAGTGAAACACGAACTCGATTCTCTGTATGATAAAAGAGACAGCAACGTTTCAAGACTCGATTATCTTAATTTCGTGATTGCGGAAATTGAGAAGTCCGGCATCCGTATCGGCGAAACCGATGAACTGAATAAAGAAAAGAATCTGCTCGAAAACAGCGTGAAGGTTCAGAAACTGCTTGATAAGACTTATTCGTCATTGGGCTCGGATGGCGGAATATCCGAATCGCTTGCAGACTGTGCTAAAGATCTTGAAACTGCCGCCGGATATTATAACGAAGCGGTTGAACCGGCAAAGCAGCTGAAATCCATGTCGTTTGAATTGATTGAGATTACTTCTGCAGTCAAATCACTTTCAGAGAGATTTACGTATTCACCCGAGCGGCTGAAAGAAATCAATGAGCGCCTTGATGAGATTTACCGTCTTTCAATGAAATACGGCAAAAACGAAGAAGAAATACTTGCTTTTTATGATAACTGCATTAAAGAGCGCGATGAAATCGGAAACTGCGATGACAGAATAAAAGCTCTTGAAACCCAATTGTTTGAAAAATCCGATAAAGTCAAGACTCTTTCGAAGAAGCTTACAAAGTCTAGAACCGATGCTTCTGCAAAATTTGAGAAAAACGTAACAGTTCAATTGAAATATCTTGATATGCCTTATGTGGATTTCAAGGTTGATATCAAGCCGGTTCCACTTTCGGCAAAAGGTGCTGAGAATATCGAATTCCTGATAAGCACCAATCCGGGTCAGGCTCCGAAACCGATTTCTAAAGTAGCGTCGGGCGGCGAATTATCCAGAATAATGCTTGCTATCAAGAATGTTCTTACATCAAAGGATATTACCGATACGTTGATTTTTGATGAAATTGATACAGGTGTCAGCGGTTCTGCTGCCGAGAAAATTGCATTGAAGCTTTATTCGGTTTCTGAGGGCAGGCAGGTTATCTGCGTTACTCATCTTGCACGTATTGCAGCGCAGGCTGACTGCCATCTTAAAATAAGCAAGGAATTCAAAAAAGGCGTTACTTATACTAAAGTTACAGAACTCGATGATAATGGTCGTGCAGAAGAGCTAGCAAGAATTACGGCCGGTAATTCCGTAACTGAGCTGCAGCTTAAATCGGCAGCGGAAATGTTAAAGAAAGTAAGGGAAAAGAAATGAAAATCGGAGTTTGCGTCAGCAACAGATATGATGATGCAGTCAAGGCAAAGAAATACGGTTATGATTACATTGAGACAAACTGCGTAGCCGTTGCCGATATGGATAAAGAAACTCTCGACAAATTCAATAATATCGGAATTCCTGTTTTTGCCGGATGCGTCTTTATAGGACAAAGAATTGTCGGTAAGGAGAAAGATGATGCTGCGATAGATGAATATCTTGAGCGTCTCTTTTCAAAAGCCGATTATTTGGGAATGAAGTATATGGTTTTCGGTTCATCCGGAGCCAGAAAAATGAAACCCGAGGACGGCTTGACGCTTGAAGAAACCAGAGAACAGATTGCAGATTTTCTGAAGAACAAAGTTGCTCCACTTTGTGAAAAATATGATATCCGAGTTGTTATCGAGCCTTTGAGACCTGAGGAATGCAATGTTATTAATACTGTTCCTCAGGCAATCGCGATTGCCGAAAAGGTTGGCAGCAATTATATCGGTGTTCTTGCAGATTTGAAACATATGATGTGCTCTGATGATCCGCTTGAAGATTTAGCCGGTTACGGTAAATATCTATGGCACGGTCATACATCAAATCCTTTTCCCGATCCTTCGCTTGATAAAAAGAGAATATATCCTAAAAATGGCGATGAATTCAATCAGGATGACTTCTTTATTCCGATGATGAAGGCCGGCGTTGAGCATATATCAATAGAGGCCGATCTCATCGATTTTGACACCGATGCTCCCGAAGCGTGGGAAGTTCTGAAAAAATACAGATAAGAATAACGGCTTGCTTAAAGCAAGCCGTTTATTTATGATTCAAGCGCTTTTATAATTGCATCCGCAACTCTCTGAGAGGCTTTTCCGTCTGTTTCGCTGAAATACTTCTCCTTGAATGGCTGGACTTTTTCTGTTTCAAAATCTTCGGATTCTATTGCGCTTTCAAGTTCGTGCTGAGTGAATACGATTTTGCCCGGAACAAAAGAAATGAAATCCGAATAAAAATCTCTGTCTGAAATATATTGATACAAATCAAAAGCATAAAAGACCATCGGAATATTCAGTAGCGATGCTTCGAAAACACAGCTGGAATAATCTGTGATCAGAAGATCAGTGATAAACAGCAGATCGTTCAGCTCATCTTCATCGGTAAAGTCGATTATTCTGTCTTTATATTTTTCATCAATCTCATATCTCTCAAGGCAGAACGGATGCAGTTTTATCAGAACGCAATAATCATCGCCGATTTTTTCTGCAAAAGAATTCGGATCAAAAGCAGACAGGGGATAGTAAGCGCTTTTCTGTCCCGCTCCTCTGAATGTCGGCGCAAAGAGAATAATCTTTTTATTCTTTAACTGCAGATATTTTTCATAGAAACCTTTTCTGAAATTATCTGCATATTCATTATCAAAGAATATATCGGTTCTCGGAATACCGGTCGGGAGCACATTTGAATCGCTTATTCCGAAACCTTCCGCATAATATTTTACGATAGATTCTGAGCTGACGGTAGCTAAATCATACATTCTGTGATTGGGTGATGCCTGCTTCGGACTGTCGGGTTTTCCGAGTCTTGAAAAGCCGAAAGTTTTGAATGCTCCGCATGCATGCCACAGCTGAAACAGCTTAACATCTTTTCGCTTTTCGACTGTGTTAAGCAGATTGTAATAATCGTCTACGATAACAACTTTTGAAGTAGCATAAAGATTGTAGAATTCTTTCTTTTTGCCGCTTTTTGTAAATCTGTCAAGCTGAGTGCTGAAAAGAAACTTAAAATCAATATTTTTTCGGTCTTTAATCAGGTCATAAATATATTTTTCGTTTCCGCCGAGTTCATCGCGCCTGCCCGAAATGAAAGCTATCTGATTCTGTTTTACCGGTTTTCTGCAGAGCTTTTTATAATAACGTCTGTAGTGTTCGTCGCGGAACTGGATTATTTTCATTGCGACAGTTTTATCTTTGATGCTGTTTTTGATAAAGTTCGCAATATTTGCTTTTATCTGACCGGATACATTGCTTATGAAGCCTTCGGTCAACGGAGCTTTGCGTCTCGGAACGAGATCGAGAGCAGCAAGAATTCCGTCTATTACCATAAAAGGCAGAAGTATGATTGAAAACAGCAGTGTTATAGTAACTTGAAGACAATTATATATGGAGTGGAAAAATGAGTTTATATTATATTCCGGATTCTTTTCTTTTGTTACGAAAAATCCGTTGTCTTTTGAAATGACATTATAAATGAATTCTCCGTTATAATCCGGCCTCGGCTTTTCTGATGAATAATACAATGCTCCGTCAAATTCATTTCCCGCAAGTCTTGATCTGACAAATGAGTCTCCGGGGAATCTGTCGGCAAAGTTTCTGGATAATCTGTATTCGATATCCGGATAATCATTTTCTCCGCAATCGAGTTCAAAAGATATACAGGTATTATCGAGAGATTCTTTTTCGGTAAATATATAGTCCAGATTATATGTAAATGAGAAAATGGCAAATATCTCTTCACTGCCGGTCTTTCTGAATGAATTACGTAATATGAGCGGAAGCCTTCTTATATCGTTTCCACGCTTGAAAACGACTCGGACTTTGGGTGTGATATCGGCTGAATTATACAGAGCGACTGCATCAATCCTCAATGAAGAATTGATGATTTCGAGATTATTCAGCATAAATTGAGGCTCGGACATTTAATCACTCCGTTTGTCATATCTTGATGTTGTCGACAATAAATATACCATATATTGATATTTCAGTCAATAAAAATTATATTTGGTATTGTTAAATTCAATACAATATGATATTATTAAACTGTAATTTTAATCGGGAGGATGTATTCAATGTTAAAAGACGGCAAAATCTGGATGGCGAAATCCGACAAAGAGCTTTATATTATTCCCAAAATGGCAAACAGGCACGGTCTGATTGCCGGCGCAACAGGCACGGGCAAAACCATAACAATGAAGGTTATGGCTGAGTCCTTTTCTGATATGGGAGTTCCCGTATTTTTCAGTGATGTCAAAGGCGACCTCAGCGGTATGTGTGAACCCGGTGTCGATAACGAGAATATGCAGAAACGCATCACTTACTTCGGCATTGATAATTTCACATATAAATCTTATCCTGCAAGATTCTGGGATATATTCGGCGAAAACGGTCATCCTGTCAGAGTAACCATTTCCGATATGGGACCGACCTTGCTCTCGAGACTTCTTTCGCTTACCGATGTTCAGGAGGGCGTTCTCAATATAGTTTTCAAAGCTGCTGATGATAACGGTCTGCTCCTTCTTGATCTTAAGGATCTCAGAGCCATGCTTCAGTATGTTGGTGACAACAGGCAGGAATATACCCTAGAATACGGCAATGTTACTTCTCAGAGCATAGGCGCTATTCAGAGAGCGCTTCTCAAATTTGAGGATGAAGGCGGAAACATTTTCTTCGGCGAGCCCGATCTTGATATAAGAGACTGGATGCGCACGGATTTTGACGGCAGGGGATATATAAATATACTTTCAAGCAACAGGCTTATTCAGAGTCCGACTGTTTATGCAACTTTCCTTCTCTGGATGATGACCGAACTGTTTGAAAAGCTTCCCGAGGTTGGGGACCTTGATAAACCTAGAATGATTTTCTTCTTTGATGAAGCTCATCTGCTTTTCGCCGATGCTCCCAAGGCAATGGTCCAGAAGATAGTCCAGGTTAT
>JAFZOE010000133.1 GCA_017552845.1 Clostridia bacterium | reverse complement strand
GTAGGAACCCTTAACGGCTTTGAAGTCGTTGGAGTTACCGTTTACGGTGTAACCGCTGGAAGTGAATACGTTGTTGTTATCGCCATAGGTAGGCATTGTGCCGTCGCCATCGGTGAAGTTGACGCCTTCCTGCATGCCGAGGATAACCTTGTAGGTTCTGTTATCGCCGGGCTTTGTCCATGAGCATTCGGTTTCTCCGATGCTGTCGAGGATGTCAAGGTCGGAGTCGTTCGACGGGCTGGGATCCTTGATTACGCCGGGGATGATTCCCTCGGGGAAATCGAGGGCGCCTATAACAGCGTTAAGGATGGTGGCTTCTTCATCGATAGAATCCTGGAATTCGATATCCTGGCCCTGATTGTTGTTATAGAAGGCATCGGCAACAGCAAGAGCGTCAACAAGGTTATTGAGGGTTTCCATGGTGTAGCCGACATCTCTGTCTACTTCTGCACCTATACCGAGCGGGCCGTTGATGATGGCTCTCGCCATTTCTCTGAGCTGCTCAAGAGTGGTCCAGTCGGGCTTCGCATCGAAGTCGTGGAGGTTGTAGTATGCCTTAAGGATTGCCTTATATGCCTCTGTGATGAGGGACTGAAGGATGTGAGCGCCGCCGGCACGTGCGGTAATGAGTGCCTGACCGTATTCATAAGCCTTCTGGAACTCATCATAGGTCTTTGCGGTGTAAGCTGTGGTCCAGGTGCCGAAAGCGTTCTTCTTCTGGTTACGCTTGCCGGAAACGCTGCTCTTCCAGCTTTCCTGAGTGTATGCAAGAACCCACTGAAGAGAGGTGATATCGGTCTCGTTGCCTTCGAGTGCTTTCTCGCGGTTGGCTATTCTCCAGGAGAGGTTATCATAGTAGTCATTGAGATGATCGTTGAACTCTCTCGCAGTCTTTGCAAAGGTTACATAAGACTTCTGAATATCATTCTTGACTGCGTCTGCATCCTCTGCGCCGGGAGTATAGGTGGTAAGAGGAGTAAGCGAAATGGAAGTTGCGTTATTGTTATCGTCATACCAGTTACCGAAAGCATTCTTGCCGTTAAGAGATGTTCCGAGGAGCTTGAATGACTTTCTGTAAATCCTGTTGTTATCACTGTCGAAGTAAATGCCGAGGCCGTTGCAGAGGGTGTTGATAGCGGAGCGGTTTGCACTGCTGAGCGCTGCCCATGCTGCTGCTATGCCTGCATCATCCTTGCCGGTGATGGTGAAGGTGTTGCTGCCGAGAGCAAGGCGGACGATAAGCTCGGTATCACCTACGCCGAAGGTGACATCGTGATTGCTGCCGTCTTCTTCAAGAGCATCTGCGTAATCAAGTGCTTCAGCAACAACTTTAAGTGTATTGTTGGTTGCGAAGGGATAAGCATGGCCGCTTGTTCCCTTATACCATTTATTCCAGATGGTATCGGCACTCTTATCATTTACATTGGTTTCAGGACCGATAAAGCTCTCGTAGGAGGTGCCGCTCGTAGCATAGAACGGATAAGGAGTCTTCTTATCGGGAGCGTCGATATTGCCATCAAGCAGGTTGGCCTGTCTGAGCTGCATCTTGACGAAATACATGAGCCATGAGCCGTAAGCATCGGGAAGAGTGCTGTGAGCGTAGGTGTTGAATTCGCCGATGAATTCTTCTGCATCCTCAACTGCGTTGAAGTAACGGTTGGTATAGAATACCTGGAATGCTCTGAAGTCTTCTCTTGCGGAGGTTCTGTAACCTGCCGGGAATACAACCTCGCCCTTTGAACCGGTCTGATAATCATTACCGTTCTTGTTAGCGGTGATTGAATGAATGCCGGTATAGTTATACTGTCTCTCTTTAACAACACCGTTTACAACTTCGATATCGGTGGTGGTTTCGGTTGCGGTGCCGGTTCTGTAATTATCCTTTACATAGAGCTTGTAAACTCTGATGCCGTTCTGAGTGAGGCGCTTCGCATAGCTGTTTTCAACATAAGCAGCTGCCGCTTCAGCCTGGCTCATTCTGCCGTATTCGGCAGGGAACATTACCTTGTATTTTACGGAACCGCCGATTGTCTCATGGTCGGTCGCCGCATTGAAGGATACGCCGATCTTGGAAGCAACGTCTGCAGCTTTCGCATCGGATGTGAAGTAAACGGGGCCGGAGAACGCGGTCGCGTTCATATCGGCTTTGCTGTCGTTCGCATCAATATATGCCTGGAGCTCTTCAAGCTCAATCTGAGTGCCGTTGCCGAGCTTGTTGATCTGCTGTGCGTTTGCATCGGTGGAATTATAGTAAACCGAAGACTTTACGGTGCCGCTGAGAAGAAGCGGGAAAATAACTCCGCAGAGAGTTCTGCCGTAAGTCTGGAGATAGTTGAGAAGCTTGGTGACAAGATCGGTCAGCGGAGTGCTGTCTTTGGTTCCGATAAGGCTCTCGAGATTTGTGAGAGTGGTTGCGCTCTGGAAGACTGTGGTTCTGCTGACGCTCGGAAGTAAGGGCTTGCCGCCGAATACTGTGCCGAGAACACGGTCAACGAGGTTGATAACAACCTTGGTGACGGAGTTGTTGAGCTCACCCGTGGTGTTGACGCCGAACAGGGCGATAATCTTCTGAAGGTCGAGAGTGCAGAGACTCTGGCCGAGCCACTCATTGATAAGACCTGCGGACTTGTTCCTTGCAACCCAGTTGGGAAGCCAAGTATAAGGAATAAGAACGAATAAGGTATTATCTATAAGAGTATAGAGAGCATTTCTGATTTCCTCGGGAGGAATGTTGCTGATTCTGTTGATTGCCGTGCCGGTTGAAGGATGATTGGTGAGAGAGGTCTTGAAGGTTCCAAGCGCAGTGTTGAAAACGCCCTGCCATGTGCCTGCAGTTCCGTCATCATTGTTGACAAACTGCATTGATGCGGGATTCCACTTACCGGAGAAGATGGGCATATAGGTTGCGCAGGCCCAGGTGAGGAATTCCATTACGAAAACTTCAAGGCTTGTATCGGTTTCAAGCTTGAATCCGAGACCCTGCTCGAAATCCTGCCAGCCGGAAAGGAAGTATGCGCCGAGTGAAGCGCCGATATTCATAACCGCTCTGGGGATGGTAACGTGATCGCCGGTAGCGAGAGTGATCTCCTCGGTGAAGGGAAGAGGAGTTACATTCTGGCCGACTT
>JAFZOE010000132.1 GCA_017552845.1 Clostridia bacterium | reverse complement strand
TGATAGAGCCGTTGCCCAGTGAATCCAGCAGGGTTGAAATGGTATTCAGCCAGTTGTATTTATTCTTCATTACCTGCGAAACGCCATACCAGAAGGATACCTTCTGCTTCTTTTCAAGAGGAGGCTGGGGGATTCGCTCCGAAATGTTCCTGACGCTTATGAGAGTCAGGGCTCCCATCGGGATAAAGACCGCGGGAATGACGAACTTATAGAATCTGATATCATCGAAAGCTATGCCGAAAAGAGGAACGATAACATCGAATATATTTTTGACAAAATGGGAAATTTTCACAGGCCAGGTTCTTATCATCATTCTTTCATGCGGATTCGGTGAAATATTCTGAGTGCACTGTTCAATGACATTGTTGAACGGGAACATATTGAAGACCATAAACAGCAGATATGCCATCCACATTCTGTCTTCAACGACTTTGACATTATAAATCGGAAGCCATCCTATTAGGATAATCATGACGGATTTCTGGAAGAAATTCGCAAAAAGCTCATATTTATATCTTCCGTATTTCGGAACGAGCTTCTTTCTCCAGAGAATATTACGCAGTCCGCCGTAAGCATTCGTAAACAGCTGAACTCCGAATATCTTTAGAAAGCTTCTCGCGCTCACACCGTTTATTCCGTTCAGCACTTTTGCCGCCGACGCGGGCAGAATCATAGAGGAATCAAACAGTATCATGATAAGCCCGAGGACTGATACGATACTGTAAAAAGTCAGGAACTTTCTTTCTGTTTTCTTTTCGAGAATACCGAGATTGTCGTTGACAACCCAGGTGAGAAGATTCCAAAGATAGCTCAGCGGAAGCCCTATGAGAGTGATGACGGAGAAAGCGAGATAGGGCAGCTTATAGTGATACATTATAAGGAAGCAGGATGCATTGAAGCCGAGATAGCTGAGGGGAGTGTTGATGCTGTAATTCATTCCGACGCCCATGAATACCGTCAGGTATTCTTTGAACGGAACATAGTTGCCTTTTTCTCTGTCGGGTTCGTTCCAGTGATCTTTTATGTTCTGAAAAAGAGCTTTTCCTTTACCGCCTGCCATCAGCCTTCCCTCCTTTCCTGTCCGTAAACAGCTTCAACATCTTTGAGGGATCTCGGATTCTGTTTCGGGAGCCAGCGTTCGCCGGTTTCAATTGCATCTTCATTTTCGGCTCCGAGATAGATTTTCTCGCATCCGAGGTCGCCGTAGAACGCGTGATGCCCGATGAATTTGACGCTCTCGGGAACAAAAATATAAGTCACCTTTTCGCAGTATGAAAAGCCGTCAGAGCCGATGGTTTCAACTCCGTCGGGAATTGAAATCGTTTCAAATCCCTTGCATTTGAAGAATGCGAGGTTGCCGATTTCCTTTACGGATGAGGGAATCTTGACGTATGTCAGCGCTTCGCAGTCGCTGAAACAGGAATCCTCAATTCTTGTAACCGAACCGGGGATTTTATAAAAAGAATAATCCGAAAACTGTTTTTCGTATTCTTCGGCGTCTGCCTTTGCCTCGTCGCCGTATTTCTTTGAGAATTTATGAAGGAAAGTGTCAAAGGTATCGTTATCCGAGGGGGCGGCAATGCCTGCGGCAAGCGCAGCCCGGTATTGATGATTTCTCATGGGATGCAGGATAATCTCTTTCATATCCTTTGAGTATAAAACGCCGTCAACGGAAGTGAAATGACTGTTTTCCGGGTCGACGATAACGGCCATGAGATTTTTGGTATAGTAAAAACAATGCGGCTGGAGTTCAGAAACATCCTTGCCTATGAAAATGAAACGGACATATTCATTGCAGCTCATTGAAAATTCACGCACAGCCGTAACCGGCTTTGTCATGTCGGCAGTTCCCGCTTCGTCTCTGACATAATCGACATGCAGGGCAATGTCTTCTTCCTTGCCGACAAACTGATAAAGAGTGTAGCCGGTATCATTTTCTTTATATGTATATTCATCTGAACTGATTGAAGAAAAGCTGAAATACAGAGAAAGGCCGACAAAAACAGTTATAACTGCTATAAAAATAATTTTGAAAATTGTATTCTTTTTGCCTTTCATCTTTATATCCGGCTTTTTGTCAAAGAGCGGGTCATAGAGTAATTCGGTGTTGCTGATTGCACCGTTTTCAGCCATTCGCTTTCCTCCTCTTAATAGTTCTTCGGCTTAATTCTGTCCTTATTTAATAATCAGATCCGCGTAAATCGGGAAATGGTCCGATGTAAACCGGTTGTCAACTCCTTTTGTAACTGTGCGGTAAACGGCGGGCTCAAAATCATCTGTGCAGAGAACAAAATCAATATAGTAATCGGCGTTTTCTGCAGGATCCTTGCCGGCATGGAAGGTGCCGTAGGTCTTGCAGTCCTCTGCGGCAAAGCGCGTATCCGTGAGATTCTCCGTCATGGTCGCATAAGCCTCGCCTTTTTCCGTCGTATTCATATCCGCGGTGAAAACCAGAGGAATTCCCCTGAAATTCTCTTCAATAAAACGGGTGACAATGAGTGCTCCCTGCACCCTTGCCTCCTCTGAAACATGGTCATAATGTGTATTCACGTGAACAAACTCTTTTCCCGTTACGCGGTCTTTGAGCTTTACCCAGGTGCAGATTCTGATGCACCCCGCGCCTGGACCTTTTGAAGGCACATCGGGAGTATCGGAAACCCAGAAGTTGCCGCTGTCTTCGAGTGTGAATTTTGATTTCAGATAGAAGATGGGGCATGATTCGCCGTTTTCCAGCGGTGAAACGCCTTTCTCTCTGTCAAGGCCCACCCAGGCGTAGAGCGAAAGCTTCCTGTCCAGCGCCTTCATCCATTCGGGAGTAGCCTCCTGAATGCCGAGTGAATCGGGCATAACCTCTTTGATCTGGCGGATAGCAATGCCGATTCTGTCGGGAACGTGAACATCATTCACATCGCCGCACCTTATATTGAATGACATAATCCTCAGCGTATCCGCCTCCTGATTCTCGGCGGAAATACGCGGGAAATCGAAATTGCCGCAGTAATCGCCGAATCTTTCGGCGCCTGTCGCATTAAAAAGAGAAGCTAGAGCCATTATTATCACCACAATCCTTTTAATCAGAAGTATAATCATTTTTCACCCTCCGCAGCCGTGTTATGAGTTTTCGGTAATCCACCACTCGGTATAGGCATCGGGATAATTGGTCTTGAATCCGGTTACGCCCATATCGCAAATCTGTTTCCACCATTCGGGGTAGTCGCCGAGATTGGAGAAGACTTTTATCCCCATTGATTCAAACATATCGACATCATCTTTGGTAAAAGCCTCGTTGTTGAGGCCGACCTCCCAGAGGTCTGAGCGCTTCACGAAATCCATCGTCTTTTCGTTGATGAAACGGATATTCGCGCCGAGGCGGAGGCCTTCGGGTTTTCCGTTTTTGCGGTAATGCTCCTGCATCTCGTCGAGCACTTCCCAATCGCCCGAGAAAAGTATATATCTTGAAACATTGGTTGACTTTGCCAGAATCTCATCCATGCGCGGGCACATGCCTTTGCACTTGAATTCCACCTCAACAGTGAGGTCATAATCAACTGTCGAGAGCCAGGCGTCAAATTTGGGGAAGGTGATGAGGTGGGTAACCCTGTCTTCCCTGTAATCGGGCGGCGTGATCATGCGCCTGCCGCCGTCATGCTCCGTCCAGGGATAGGGCGGATATTTGAGCTTGAGAGCATCGCGGTAGGGGATATCAAATTCTTTTATCTGTTTGGCCGTCATATCCTTGAGAACATCGCGATGTTTTTCAAAGGTCATATAGCCCATATTGCCGTTGTGGGTAACGATAATCTCGCCGTCTCCGCTTATCTGGATATCCAGCTCGATACCTTCGCAGCCGAGCTCGGCGGCCTTTTTGAAAGCTTCAAGCGTATTTTCCGGTGCAAACTGTGTAACTCCCGTGTGGGCAAATCTCATCGGCATTCCGCAGTATTCTTTTTTCATTGTCATACACACTCCTCTAACTTCGGTCAGCCGAGTTTTTCGATAACGAAGGCTTGACCTGGTTTTATGTCAAGATTGATTCTGCCATCCGAAATGATCGCTTCTCCCGCGGCTTTATTGCCGTCAATGGTAATTTCGGAAACCGCTGCTTTCTCGAATTCCGCATCCGGAATATTCCATCCGCCTTTTCTGCCGTTTTTTGAATATGCAACGAAAACCGTATTCTCCTTATCGAGCGGCAGCAGCACATCATCGCCGTCTTTGATTGTTATTCCGTTTCGTGTGATATTGGATTCTATACCGTCGCTGACAATACCGTCGGAGAATTTTACGATATATCCCTCATCTTCGGTAACGAGTTCAAGGCGCTTATGCCTGTTAAGATAAAAATAGGGGAGCTGAAGGGTGCAGAACTGGTAAAGAAATTCACCGGCCCAGTCCTTCGGGTCATTGCTCTTGCGCATCCATAAATCCTCGCCGTGCATCGCGCCGTAAAATACCGCCAGCTGTTTAGAATCCGTAAGATGTCCGCTGTAAAGCGAGGGTGGAATCTCCATGCATTCCTGTGCGGTTATATTGCTCGTCCACCAGGATGCGGGGATTCTGCCGAGAGTATGGAGGGGAGCATTGCGCCAGTCGCTTTCGGGAATCTCTCTGCCCTGCGCTCTGTAGTATTTATTTATCGGATGTTCGGGTGAATCGGAGCGGAGCTCAAGCTCGCGGTAGGTGTATTCAGTTGTGACATCAATTCCGAGAGAAATGATATAATCAAGCATCCTGTTCCGCGCTTCGTTTTCCTCTTCAACCGAGGTGTAGGGATTCATATTCTGCGCGATGCAGAAATTATCGAGATGCACCGTGCCCGCCTCTCTGACGGGAGTGACTTCACAGAATCTGTCCCAGTTTTTCCTGAAAAGACCGCTTTCATAATAGCCTTTATACGAAACCTTGTATGCATCTCTGCCGTTGAATATTTCTATTACGGCGGGCTTTCCGTCTGAATTTTTCAGCACTGAATTCGTTTTTATCAGTTCCGGACTGCAGGGCGTTGCCGAATACGCATCGGCGAGATTTCCGTGAAAGCTGACGACCGTATTGTATTTTTTCGCCTCTTCAAAGAGATTCCAAAGCGCCTCGCGCGCCGATTTGTCGCCGGGCTCTTTTAGATACTCATTGACCTCTTCCATCTCGGGGTAGCAGTCATCATGCCCGAGACCCTGCCAGCCGACAAGGTAAACAATTTTTCTGATTCCCTGCGTCAGATTATCCATGACATTTATCATTTCAAGTGCCTGCCTGAAAGTGATATACACTTTTGAACGGTTGTTTTCAAAATCCGGTTCTGCAAGGAACATCTTCATCCACAGCGTCTGCGAATAATCATAATTCGGCTTTCTTATAAAATCCATACAGCTTACCTCTCAAAATCAGGCATCATTACCCCATATTAAAGTTATTATAATATATGCTGCCGTTTTTTTCAATAAAAATGTGGTTGAAAAAGAATCTTTACAGACTATTTCTGAATATCATACAACCGATTATAATTTGTCACCTATTTGTCACCCTTGATATTATATAATGCGAATGTAAAATGAGATACTCTGAAAAGAGGTATGTTTATGGATAAGTCAAAAGGCAAATCAACAGTGTGGAAGATTATTTCGCTTGTTCTTGCTGTTGCTCTGATTGCGGTCAGTTCCTGCTTTGCTCTCCATCTGAAGAGCGAAAAGGCTCAGCCTGCTCCCGAGTCGGAGACTCAGGAGGAGACGGCGGAAGTTATCGCGTCTCTGTCTCTCTGGAACGACAGCGCTCCCGCAAAGAATGAGCTTATAAACTATGTCAAAGCCGTCACAACCGAGGGCAGCGCGGATTTCATTCCCGAAGAGGACAGAATTGCGGTCTTTGATCTTGACGGAACTCTCGCCTGCGAGACAGATCCCTGCTATTTTGACCACTGCATTTACTATTACCGTGTTATGGAAGACCCGGATTATAAAGATAAGGCAACCGATTTTGAAAAAGAGGTTGCGGCAGATGTAAAGCAGTTTATGGATACGGGCATTTCCGTTCCCGATTCCATGGAGCGCCACGGAAAAGGGGTAGCGTCTGCATTTTCGGGCTTCACTCCCGAAGAATTTGTCGATTATGTTGCCGAATATGCAAAAACTCCCGCGCCGGGTTATGAGAATATGACCCGCGGCGAAGCTTTCTATAAGCCGATGCTTGAGGTTGTTGACCTTCTTGAGCAGAACGGTTTCACGGTTTATATTGTCAGCGGAACGGACAGATTCATTGTCAGAGGTCTCGTTCAGGCTTCTCCGCTCAATATCCCGCCGAGTCAGATTATCGGCTCGGATGAATCGCTTGTCGCTCCCGACCAGGGCGATACCGACGGCCTTGATTATCAGTTTGATGAAGATGATCAGCTTGTTATGGGCGGCGATTTCATCGTCAAAAACCTTGATATGAATAAGGTTACGGTCATTCAGCAGGAAATCGGTAAACAACCTGTCCTCGCTTTCGGAAACAGCGGCAGCGACTCCAGCATGGCTGAATACGCAATCAACAATAATAAATATCAGGCAAGGGCATTTATGCTCTGCTGCGATGATACGGTCCGTGAAAACGGCAACCCCGAAAAGGCAAAGAAAATGGCAGTCAGCTGCGCTGAAAACGGCTGGACAGCCATTTCAATGAAGAATGACTGGAAGACAATTTACGGCGATAATGTAACCAGAAAATAATAGATTATGCGCGATTGATTATTCCGCGGAGGTGCTTATGAAAAAAACAGTAATGATAATAACGGCGTTGATTCTTGCTCTGCTTACTGCGGCAATGCTGCCGGCTCAGGTATTTGCAGATACCGTAACAGAATATGTCAGCGAAGTGAAAATCGGTATGGGAAAGAAAGCGTCGGATGCAAAGGCCGCGCTCTCGGGCTATAAGATTCTTTCCGATGCGAAAGGCAATCCCATCGACCTGAATCAGAAGGCCGGAGGCGGTCTGGGCTCCAAAGGCGAAAAAGTTGTCTATCTCGGCTATAAGGTCACGACCGACCGTGACGAAGCCATTACCGACCTCGCTCTTATGAATATGAAGGGCGGCTATTCGGTGCAGGAATATGAGGCGCTGATGGAAAGCCAGATGAAGAGCCAGATTATCCCGTTTGTCGATGATTTTCTCGCCGCAATAAAAGAATACAGAAGAAATATAAAACACGCGTCTGATGAAAACAGGGCTAGAGCGGAATTTGTGCGCGAAGCCCTGAATAAACTCGTAGATGATGATACAGGAAAAGGCCTCGGTGATCTGCTTCTCAACGAAACCAAGTATGAAATGGGCGTAAAAGCTTTCAATAAGCTTTCCGCCGCTGATAAGGAAAAGACCGATGTCATCAAAGAGAGCGACAAGGCATATAACGCCCTCTCCGCCGAGAAAAAGGCGAATACTGCGGATATTCTCACTATTCTCGCCCAGGCAAACGGCGAGGCGACCGTTGCTTTTGAGAATCTCATAGTCAGAGCATCCGATGACAAGGGACAGTCCTGGATTGAACGCCTTGCGGATATCTCTTATGATGACCTCAAGGAAACATATGCCGATGAACTCGGCGTCCTTCCGAGCGATGCCGCGGCGGAGCTTGATAAACTCTTTGAAGACGATGCCAGGAAGCTCCTGAACTTAATTGACGGCTTCAAAAAAGAAATGGAATCATATGACGCGGCTCTTAAGAATTTCAGTTCTGCCGATAATGTTGATTTTGACGGTATGGCCGATACAATCGAAAACTTCGATGCGGATAACGCCGATCCCGAAGAATTTGAGATATTCACCAATACCTATTACGATTATGCGGATAAGCAGATCGATCTTATGGAAGACGGAGCAACCGTCGCAGTCCGCGCTTATCTTGAAGAATACTATCATTGCGATGAGAACCTGTTCGATTTCTTCACCCGCGATTTTGATGATCTGACCGAGCTTTATCCGGTTATCGCTTCTCTGAGCGACGGCCAGAGAGCCGGCCTTGAATTCGTTTCGCTCAAAGACCTTGTGCTGATGGCCGAGGTCGATAAAGACGCTTACAATATCGAAAAGCTTGCGGATACAGAGAGCGAATCGATTTACAAGGGTGTTGACCGCGCTATATATCAGAAGGGCGGCGTGGCGCTCACAAGCGATGCCCTGCGCGCGGATGCGGCTATGAAAGCGGAGAATCCGTCATCGTTTACACCCGGCGTTGCGGCAAGTCTTCTCTATGCTATGGGCGGCGCTTCTCTTGTCGGATTTATCGTGACAGCAGTTGAAAAAATCCGTATTCCCAAGGCGATTCAGGCGTCAGAAACAGCCTATGCTGCCAAGTTTAAAAATATTACCCAGTATTTCAAATGGGATGTCAAGGTTGAAGGCGATGTCATTACCTGGATAGGCAAGGCGCCGAAAAATGAAATCGGCGTGGAATACAAAAATATGTTTGACAAGCAAATGGATATGCTTAACGGCTATAAAAATCAAAAAGCTACTCTCGTTAATAATTCCAGCCTGTGCAATAAGCTGATGATAGGCTTTACGGTCGCAATGGTTATATTTACCGCGGTTGCCACATATCTTACATACAGGGATATGGTGAATTATTATAAAGTTGAATTCACTCCAATCCCGCATTATATGGTGGAGGAGAAAGATATAACGGCATTCAATGAAAAAGGCGAAAAGCTGGTCATGAAGAATCAGACCGCCTATTATAAAGCCGTGGAATGCAACAGAACGAAAAATGATGAATTCTTTAAAACTCTCGGAACCTGTGCCGATATGAACGGCGACGTCGGCCGTCAGTGGCTCGCGTTATACGCGCAGAAGAGCGATATTGAAGCTCCGATTCTCGCTTCGTCGCTGCTTGTTAAGGTGGATGACAAGAATGTCCCCGCCGGCTATAAGACCGGTATTCACATGTTCGGCTCAGATACGGCATTCAATCTTAATAACGAGCTCTATGACTGGAACAGCAGCGCTCCGAGCGTAATGATCTATTTCAAGACCGCAGGCGCTGCAAAGAAAACCGCAGGCACAACCGGCTCCAGCTTCACCGCAGGCAACCTCGCGCTTGCCGGCATTGCAGGCCTCGGCATCGGAGCCGTAGCCACAGCCCTGGCAACGAAAGCCGCCGGCAGAAAAAAGAAAACCGCTGCATAAATAACCGCAAAACAAATAATCCAACAACGCAACCCCGCCGAAGCTTTATGCTCCGGCGGGGTTCAATGTTCTGTTCTTATTGATGAACAATATCGAAAAGTTACAATTATGGTGAAAATATGTGGTATTTCGGTCCGAAAAAAGAATCACCGCCGACGCTTAAAACTCGCGAAAGCCTTAAGTATCAACGGTTTTTC
>JAFZOE010000131.1 GCA_017552845.1 Clostridia bacterium | reverse complement strand
GGAATTGAGAGAGGCCGCCACTTCTGCCAGAATGACGCTCACCTCTTTGTTACTCCCGAACAGATAAAGGACGAGGTCGCCAAGGTTGTGGCGCTTATCCGCGATGTCTATGAAGATTTCGGAATCACGAATTACCGCTGCGTTCTATCTCTGCGCGACCCTGCAGATAAGAAAAAATATCACCAGGACGACGAGATGTGGGATAAGGCGGAGAGCGCACTGCGCGAGGTTATGACCGATCTCGGCCTAGATTTCACAGAAGAAATCGGCGAAGCGGCTTTCTACGGCCCGAAACTTGACGTAAACGTCACACCGGCTGTCGGCGCGGAATATACCCTTTCCACCTGCCAGCTCGACTTCTGCCTGCCGATGAAATTCGATCTCAAATACATCGACAGCGACCAGAGCGAAAAGACACCCGTCGTGCTTCACCGCGCAATTCTCGGCTCGCTCGACAGATTCATGGCATATATAATTGAAGAGACAAAGGGCAAATTCCCTGTATGGCTCGCTCCCCTTCAGGTCAAGGTGCTTCCCGTTTCCGAAAAGACGATGGACTACGCAACAGAGGTCTATGATGCGATCTTGAAGGCGGATATCAGAGTTCAGCTCGATGACAGAAATGAAAAAATCGGCTACAAAATCCGTGAGGCTCAGCAGATTGACCGCGCGCCCTACATGCTCATAATAGGAGCAAAAGAGGCGGAGAGCGGAATAGTCAGCGTCAGAAGCCGCGACACCGGCGAGACAACCGAAATGCCGCTTGATGATTTCATAGCGAAGGTCAAGGATGAAATCAAAAACAAAGTAAGATTCAGCAATTAAACAAGAAACACGCCGCATCACTTGATGCGGCGTGAAGTTTTTCAGGGTGTATAGGTTGCGGCATCGCAATAGAAATAGGAATAAGGATTGACACCGAGGTCGTTAAGGCCGTAATCCTTAGATATATCATATCCCTGCGGATTCACGCATTCGCCGTCGGGAGTGATGACTATCTCCATCCAACCGGCATAGACAAAGAGCAGTTCCTCGCCCTTGTGTTTCTGAAGAAACGCATTGAAATCGTCAAAGTGCGGGCCGCCGAATGCGGGGGTTGCGCTGAGCTTGCCGTTTTCTTTGGTGAGCGTAACAATCGCGACAAGCTTGCCGTTGTTATAAACAAGATAATCCCTGAAATTCTGCTTAAGCTCAAGCTGCTTGCCCTCAGTGCCGTCATAGGAAACATGGCAGTAGCCCTTTTCCGAAAATTTAAGATTATCGGCAGGCACTCCGCTCGACGAGAGAGATGAAACAATCCAGGTATTCTCTTCAAAATATTTCTTTGCCTCGGCATCAGTGATTTTTTCGCCGGTAACCTTCACGCCCGGCTTTGCGCCCGTAGCTGCGGGAACAACGGGAATACAGGCTCCGTGTGCTCCGCCATAGCTTCCGCCCAAGCCGTCATTTCTACCGGGCTTTGTTTCGCCGTTATCCGTGTAATCATCCGGAATATCTGCTCCGCCGTAAATTTTCTGTGTCGTCGACATTTCCTTGCCGGTGTATTCGGTCATTGCTTCTGTCGGACTGCCGCCCTCGTCATCCGCACGCGAAACCGCGGTCTGTTCTTCATAATTATCAATTTCCGAGAGTTCGCCCGTCTCATAGCCCGTTCCGTTTTCTCCGCCTAGGGACTGAAAAGATGCGGCGTTTCGCCTGTGAGCCGCAACGCCTGCGGTTACACAGATTGCAACCGCTAGAGCAGTGGCTCCGATTGCGCCGATGCACTTGTTTCTTGCGCGTTTGCGGACTTCAAATTCATCTTTTCTGTCCATTACAATATCAAATATTTCCCCGTTAGTTTTCATATTCAAAACCATCCTTTCCGAGCTGAACTTTCAGAGCTTCGCGCGCCCTGCCCAGAAGAACCTTTATATTCCCCTCGCTTTTACGCATAACCGCGGCAATTTCCTTCACCTGGAGATTTTCAAAATATCTGAGCCAAAGCACAGAATAATACTCGCTTTTAAGCTTTTTCATTGAAACTAAAAGCTGACAGCTGCGCTCCTCTTTTATATACATCTCTTCAGGTGAGTGTTCCGTATCAACTGCCGTATTTTCCGCGTCTTCAAGATTTTCGGTATAGTGACGCTTGGCTTTTCTGAGAATATCGACAGCTATATTTCTGCCTATTCCGAAAAGCCAGGTCTTGAAAGATGCTTTTCCGTTGTATTTCGGCTTTTTGGTCGCTAATTTCACAAAGGTTTCTATCGCCGCATCCTCTGCCGTTTCGTTATTGCCGGTTAAGGAATAAAGGAACATCTGCAGCGGCATGCGGTATTCTTCAATCAGGTCTGCGAGGCCCCGGTCGTCACCTTCAAGAAAACGGCGGTAGCTACTTGCACCGTTATCCATAAGGTTCCCCCTTTCCGAAAGAGCGGTGCTGATTTGCCCTTTCACTTATTATACGCAAAAAGCGGTAAAAAGGTAACAGTATTTTCGGAATAATTCCCATTTTGAAATTTTGAATAAAATATCTTGCATATTTTTATATATTATGATATGATATTTAATCATTAAAAGAGGCGAAATTTGTAAGAATTGGTTTATTTACACAGATTTAATCGGAGTTGATGTAATGGAAAAAATTATCGTATGTATGACGGGGGCTGCGTCACTGATTGCAATTCTCTTTGCAATCCTCAAATCAATGAAGGTGCTGAAATTCGATGAAGGCACCGACGTTATGAAAAAAATATCGCAGTCGGTCCGCAAAGGCGCGAACGCCTATCTCAACAGGCAATACAGAATAGTCATCATTTTCTTTGCCGTTATCTTTGTGATTCTCGGCGCGATGGCTTTCATGAAGCTCCTCACCCCCTATGTTCCGTTCGCATTCCTGACCGGCGGATTCTTCTCCGGCCTTTCGGGATTTATCGGAATGAAAATTGCGACCGCTTCCAACGCGCGCACAGCGAACGCCTGCCGCGAAGGGCTCAACAAAGGCCTCAGGGTTGCGTTTGACGCGGGCTCGGTCATGGGCTTCACCGTAGTAGGTCTCGGCCTTCTCGATATCACCCTCTGGTTCTTCCTGCTTAAATTCGTATTCAAACTTCCCGACAACGAAGTCACGGGCGCTATGCTGACCTTCGGTATGGGCGCTTCGTCAATGGCTCTTTTTGCAAGAGTCGGCGGCGGAATATTCACCAAGGCGGCAGATGTAGGCGCAGATCTTGTCGGCAAGGTTGAGGCGGGAATTCCCGAGGACGACCCGAGAAACCCGGCTGTTATCGCAGATAATGTCGGCGATAATGTAGGCGACGTTGCAGGCATGGGCGCCGATCTCTATGAGAGCTATGTCGGCTCAATCATTTCATCCTGCGCTCTCGGCGTTTCGGCATACGCCTCATTCAAGGCTATGGCCCTGCCGATGTGCATAGCAGCTATCGGCGTGCTCTGCTCGGTAATCGGCACTTTCTTTGTAAGAACAAAAGAAAACGCTTCACAGAAGGAACTTCTGCACGCGCTCTCAAAAGGCACAAATCTCTCTGCAATTCTTATCGCGGTTGTATCTCTTCCGCTAGTATATTTCCTGCTCGGCAAGGAGCACTGGCATCTCTATTTCGCAATTCTGGCCGGCCTTATCTCGGGCGTTCTTATCGGACAGTCCACTGAGCATTATACTTCCGACAGCTATAAGCCGACTCAGAATCTCGCGAAATCAAGCGAAACCGGCACTGCGACGATTATCATCAGCGGTCTTTCGGTCGGTATGCTCTCAACTCTGATTCCGATTATCATCGTTTCAATCTGCGTGCTTGTCGCCTACTTCGTTTCGGGCGGTCAGCAGAGCGGAGCTCACGGTCTTTACGGCATAGCCCTCGCGGCGGTCGGCATGCTCTCAACCCTCGGCATCACCCTCGCGACCGATGCTTACGGCCCCGTTGCGGATAACGCGGGCGGTATTGCTGAAATGGCTAAACTTGACAAATCTGTCAGAGAGAGGACCGACGCTCTCGATTCCCTCGGCAACACCACAGCGGCCACAGGCAAGGGCTTTGCAATCGGCTCCGCCGCACTCACGGCTCTCGCTCTCATGGCATCATATATCGACAAGGTCAAGATCCTTCCCGGCGGCGCCGAGGAAATCTCGAATCTCAATATAAACAACCCTTCTGTTCTCATCGGCCTCTTCATCGGCGCATGCCTTCCCTTCGTTTTCGCGGCGCTGACAATGAATTCGGTCGGCAGAGCAGCTCAGAGCGTGGTTATTGAGGTTCGCAGACAGTTCAAAGAAATCACCGGCCTCATGGAAGGCAAGGCAGACGCGGATTACGCCAAATGCGTTGATCTATGCACCAGATCGAGCCTTCACGAAATGATTCTCCCGACCATCGTTGCGGTTGTAGTTCCCGTTGTCGTAGGTATGGTTCTCGGTTGCACCGGCGTAGTCGGAATGCTTGCGGGCGCTACGGCAACCGGCTTCCTGATGGCTGTATTCACGTCAAACTCGGGCGGTGCCTGGGATAACGCGAAGAAATATATC
>JAFZOE010000130.1 GCA_017552845.1 Clostridia bacterium | reverse complement strand
TGTATGTAATCTCAAGATGCGGTTATAACGCTATGTTTATGACCGATTCGTGGGTCAATGAGAGCGACACGGTTATTGATACTAAGTATTCATCTTTCGGCGCTACATGTGCCCCTCACGGTGAAAAACTCGGCGATGATTATCTCGCAGGTGCAGATGTAAAATATGTTTCGCCGGGCAAAAATATCGACGCTTCAACCTGCATGTTCCCGGAGCAGACATGGTTTCTCAGGCACTATACACACAGCAAATGGGATGCTTCTCTTGACGAATTCACTGCCAAGCTTCTCTATACGCCCGGGCAGGCAACCGTCAATACCTACAGCGAATACCCGCAGTTCTTGTATTACAACGAAAAAACTGCTCTTTTCGAAATTGACACTAATCAAAAATAATCATTTTTAATACTCACCCTCTCCGTTTGGGAGAGGGCCTTTTGTTTACTTATCCAAAAATTGCATTAACAATTTGTTAATTATTTTTGTCTGTTTTTGCCGAAATTTATTGATTTTATATATTATATATTGTATTATTAAATAGATTATAATGCGATAAGTGTTTATGTGAGGTTCTTATGAAATTATCTGTTATCGGCGGAGGCGGAGTCCGCTCAATGTTTCTTGCTAAATGCATAGCTCAGAAAGCTGAACAGCTTAATATTGACGAGCTTGTATTTATGGATAACGATGAAAAAAAGCTCGGTATTTACGGTAAAATGGCAGGAGAAGTCTCTAAGCGTCTTAATCCCTCTCTGAAATTCACTCTTACGGCTGATGCTGTTGAAGCGGTCAGAGATGCGGATTATGTTATCACAACTATCCGTGTCGGCGGTGATGATATGCGGGTAGGTGACGAGAGAATTGCTCTGAATAAAGGCGTTCTCGGTCAGGAGACAACAGGAGCCGCAGGTCTCTCTTTTGCCATGAGAAGCGTCGATGCGCTTGCCGCATATTGCGAGCTTATTAAAGAATATTCAAAACCCGGTTGTAAAGTTTTTAATTTCACCAATCCTGCAGGCGTCGTTTCTCAGACTCTGCGCGATATGGGCTATGATTTTACCTACGGCATCTGCGATGCTCCGAGCGGAATGCTCCGCACTTTCGAAAAGCTTTACGGTTGTGAAGAAGGAAGCGCACGCGGTGAAGTATACGGCCTCAATCATCTCTCTTATTTCTCATCAATCAAGCTTGACGGAAAAGAAATGCTCGGCGAGATAATTGAAAATGACCGTGCTTACACCGAGACCGATTTGAGATATTTTGATAAATCTCTTCTGAATGAACGCGGAGCGATTCTTAATGAATACCTTTACTATTTCTATTACCGTGAAAAAGCGGTCGCGAATATTCTTGCCGCTCCTCAGACCAGAGGCGAGCAGATTGCCGAAATCAATAAAAAGATGACAGCGGAGCTTGAAGGCATCAATATCGACAATGATTTTGAAAAGGCTCTTGGAATCTTTGAATACTGGTATGGCGAGAGAGAGAATAATTATATGGCCGCCGAATCAGGTGTCAAGAGACAGACTAAATGGCATTTTGACATATTTGAAAAGGATGACGGCGGATATGCCGGAGTGGCGCTCAATTTCATCCGCATCTGTCAAAGCGGCGGAGTTGATTCGATGATACTCTGTGTTCCGAATAACGGAGCGATAGACGGCCTGCTTGATACCGATGTAGTTGAAATCACCTGCGATATCAGAGACGGCGATGCCTATCCGCATCATTTCGGTAAGGTTGATGAACAGAATCTTGAGCTTATCAGAAGAGTCAAGATTTATGAGCGCCTTGCAAGTGAAGCGATAAGAATCAAATCCAAAGTTAAAGCAATCGAGTCGCTGACTCTTCATCCGCTTGTTGCAAGTTATTCGCTTGCGAGCGAACTCGTTGAAGAATATGTAATGCATAATAAAGATTATACGGGAGAATGGAAATGAGTTTTATTGCCGGCGCGGGCGCAACCAATGTTGACCTGCTCTATCAGAATATGCCGAAGATTCCCGATGTCGGCGAGGAGGTTTATACCGATAAATTCTCGCTTCAGCTCGGAGGAGGCCTGCCCGCTACTCTCATCAATCTCGGCAGACTCGGTATCAAAACGAGAATTGCCACCGAGCTCGGCGACGATATGTTTTCTTCTTTTGCCAAAGAGAAGTTTGAGAGTAACAATGTTACTCCTCTCAACCTCTATCACGGCGATGGCATTCCTCTCAATATAACGAGTGCGATTATTCTCAAGGGAGACAGAAGCTTTATTACATACGGCAAAGGTAGTATTGATTCCGATGACAGAGCGCTTGAAGAATTCTATGAAATGGCAAAGGGAGCTAAAATTTGCCTTATGAATCCCGGCGGGTTTACAGAGGTTTACAGGCGGCTTAAATCAGAGGGAACCGTTATGGTTCTCGATACGGGCTGGGATGATGAACTCTGCTTTGATAAATACGGCGATCTTCTTGAAATTGCAGATTACTATACTCCTAATCAGAAAGAGGCGCTGAAGATTACCGGCTGCTCTTCGCCTGAGGATGCTGCCAATTCACTCAAAAAATATTTTGACAAAGTTATTGTCAAGGTTGACAAAGATGGCTGTCTCGGTCTTGATGAAAACGGTTTGTTTTTCAAAAAGAGCATTGATTCATTTGTCAATGTCGATTCAACGGGAGCGGGTGATGCGTTCCTTGCAGGATTCTGTTACGGACTTTATTACGATTATCCGTTTGCCGATTGTATTGAATTCGGAAACATCACCGGCGGTAAGGCTGTTACCGAAGTCGGTGCACTTTCGGGATATGTAACTGAAAATGAATTGCTTGAAATAAAAGAAACACTAAAGGAGTGAAGTGATGAGCGAAGGATATTTTGACGGCTCAATGCCGAGAAGCGTGCTTGAATATTATCTTTCGCACGCCGCTTCGGCTCAGTGGATTTCAATGAGTGACACACTCGATGACGATATAAGGGTAATACTCAAAACCGGTATCAAATTTCTAGGCAGAGCGGCGGGAATCTGGAAGGCGTCCATGCCGGATGAAGAGCATTTTGCCAAATGCCGGGAAGCGGCTGAAAAAATTCATAATGCCGATCCTGAGATTATTCTTCAGGCCTGTATTTTCGAAGTCGTTTACCGGGAAGATGTCGAGAGCGTAAAAATACCCGCTTTTGTATTTGAGGCATTCGGCCTTCCGGTTGAAGACCGATATTTCAATTATGATGCCTGCCTCTTCCCGACTGATTCGGGTGCCTGGTCAAATATGCCGGATATCTCAAAGCCGGAGACTCAAATGTGGTTCTATTATCGCGGCGTTAATTATATTGACTGCGGCTACGAAGCTTTTCATATGGGGCAGATTCATCTCTATACCGGCCATGACAGGGGATATAAAGCAATTTCAAAAGTTATAAATATGCTCCGCGATTACGGTTCTGAGCACGCCCGCAGGCATAAGGTTATTTTTGACGCTCATTCCCATTCACTTGTCGTTGACGGCAAAAGCCTTCTTGATTATAACGCAATGCCGTTCACACGCTTTCCGGTTCTTGACAGGCTCGGCGAAAAGCTTGTGCTTGTGCGCGAGGGCAAATCCGGCGGCGGGTTATCTCCCGAGGGTGTGTATGAGGAAGCTCTTCCGTTTCTTTATGAATATGATAACTGGGGCGGCAGAGATAAATGGGCTCATGAGAATTTGAGTTATGAAAAACTTGCATGGGCTCAGTGGTGGGGAGGCGACCAGATTTCCTGGTTTGCAGCTCAGGATGAGGAATCTCGGAATAAATTCCTTGATTATACTTTTAAGTGGACTGCGATTAATAATCCCGACGGGTATTTCGCTTTTCCGCTGATGCGCGGTATCGGCACCGGTGGCGACGGCAACGACAGGACTTATAAGCTTAATAATTGCTCCGATGATTGCCCGGACGGATTCTCTCAGGAAGATGAAACCGCAAAACTTCTAAAAGAGGGATATGAAAAATACAGAGTATACGGCAATCCGTCAATGCTCGATTACGGCGGAAAAGATATTGACGATCCCGATACCGGAGTCCGCCTTCCCGAAAAGATAGTTGTTTACGGCAGCTTTCAGCCATTTGTCGGCGCTGTCGCAAACGATTCAAACAGCGAGATTACCAGGATGTATTATATCGGTGACGGCTGGCATTCGCTGAGTTTCATTATGCCGTTTTCGGGTGAATTTGATTTCGGAATCTCAACCTGGGGAACGCTTTCCGCTTGTGTTTGTGAGGATAAAGGATTTCCTTATTCCGGAGATGGTGGTAAGAGTAAGCTCGTCATTCCTCACGATAATTGTATTGTCAGAATAATATTCAGATATATATCCAATGAAATTAAAATCGATATTGTTTAAGGAGTTGAATTGAATGAAAAAAGCAATTTCCGTCATCCTTACCGCACTGATTGCTTTTTCCTGCCTGAGTATTTCCTTTGCGCAGGAAGATAAACAAGCTGGCTTCGGTGATTATGAGCATGTATTCATAATCGGCATTGACGGTCTCGGCGCAGCGCTCACTAAGGTCGATTCTCCGAATTTTGACCGTATTTTCAAGGACAACGCTTACCGCCACGATGCAAAGACCGAATATATCACTACAAGCGGTCAGAACTGGGGCTCGATTCTCACCGGTGTTGATTATGAAACTCACGGTTTCAATAACAGCAATACCGATACAAGCCAGCCCAAGAGAGTGTCGGATTCTCCGAATAATTCAATTTTCTATTATGTTCGCAAGGCATTCCCCGATGCCAAGCTTTCTGCTTTTACTCACTGGCTTAATATCGAGCATGGAATAATTGAGAGCGATATCGGAGTAAAGAAAGTCAATCGCTGGTCCGATCCGATGGTTGAGGATGCCATAGTCAATTATTTCCAGATGGGAAACGCTCCGAAGCTTATGTTTGTTCAGCTCGACGATGTCGATCACGCCGCACATACTTACGGCGGTTTCAGCGATGAATATTATGAAGCGGCAAAAACCGCGGATACCCGTCTTGGCAATATCTATGACGCCATCGAAGCCAAAGGACTTATGAAAGATTCGCTCTTTATTCTTGTTGCCGACCATGGTGAAACAGATAACGGTCACGGCGGTCAGACCAAAGAGGAGAGCTCGGCTGTGCTCGCCGTTGCAGGCCACAGTGTAAATGCGGTTGAGCTCAACGAAGAAGCTTGCAACCGCGATGTAGCGGCAATAGCTCTCTATGCTTTAGGTATTTATATTCCCGAACACTTTACTGCTACAGTGCCCGATGAGCTTTTCGGCGAGAGCAGAGAGAAGACGGTTGAGCCCAATCCGATTGATACTTCCGAAAAAATCAAGCATGATTTGCTTTATATATTTATCCGTTTTGCAAACCTGATTGTTGGAATGTTTGATTTCATTGAATTATAAGAAAGGGAGTTGAGTTGAAATTATGAAATGTCCCAAGTGCGGCGGCGAGATTCATCTTTTTGATCTCAGGCCGAACTGCAAGCACTGCGGAGTGAATATTATGTATTTCACTCAGCACGAAGGACTTATCAGAGACGCCAAGAGAACCGAGCTTGAATCCGCTGTGGCCCGTATGGTTGTTGCGCGAATCAAAGCGGCTTTCATCGGCGGCAAGCTTCAGATAATGCGTATGATTGCCGTTATCGGAGCGGTCTGTGTTCTGATGATTCCTTTTATTGGTGTTCACTATACTTTGCCGTTCTTCGATAAGAAGCTCAGTATAGGTCTCATCGGACTGATTCAGTCCTTCGGCGACGGTCTGCTTCTAAAGCAGTTCGATTTTGTAAAGAGCACTATGTTCTCAAAATTTGCTGTTTCAGAAGCGATTATACTTTTGCTGTTTGTTGTTATTCTTCTTATTGATCTTCTGATTTTCGGAGCTTTCTGTATTGGCTTCCTTAATCTTACAAAGACCACGAAATTCATGAAGAACACTTCACTTATTGGAGCGATAATTGCTTTGATTACCCAGATTGCCGTTTTCGTTCTGAAGGGAACTGTTCAAGGAAATAAATATGTATCAATCAATCTTGGATTCGGAGCGCTTGCCGCTTTTGCAGTATTTGTTATTATGTATTTTATCAATGCTGCACTGCTCAAGAAAGGAATTGAGCCGACTTACAGGGAGTTTGATCCTAAGCGTAAAGAGCTTCTCAAGAAGGTTCGTGCGGGCGAGGTTGATCTCGATTCGCTTACTCTTCCCGTTTTCGAAAGTGAAGAGGAACGCGAAGAGCGAATCAAAGCACTTGAAGAGGCACTTAAAATCGAAGAGGAGGGCAAAGAGTTATGAGTCAGCCGATGTCAAAGAAAAAATCCATAGTTCTTGTAGCCCTTGCGATTATACTTCTCGTTGGTATCTGTTTTGCAACTTTGGCTGTTTATGCCAAGAAAGAGCTCAACAAGCCTAAATTCAAGATGCCGGAGGAAGATCCTGTTGCTTCTGCTTCCGAGTTACCGCAGGATAAAGAAGCGCTTTGCGCTTATGTTAATTCTCTTTATGAAAAAGCTCTCAAAGCCGATAATGCCGAGGGCAGTTGGCATACTGATGTTAATCTCGAAGGCTATATCGTAACACCGTTCGCTGGCCCCGATAATTCAATTGTGTCCTATATCAAAGATAACTGCGCCGGTGAAATTTCAGCTTTGTATCCGAATGAATCTGAAGTTAAGATGAGCGAAGCTAAGGCTGCGCCCGTGATCAGAATCAATCCTGCCGATGTAGCGGATTTCACTGCCGAGCAGGGGCATACTGATGACGCAGGTAATGTCACCGATGACGGTTTCTATTTCATCAATTTTGAAATCAAGCCTGAGAGCGTTGATACTGCATCTCTTACTGAGAGCAAAGTTTATACAGAGGCAGTCAAAAAGCTCGGCGATGTTGCCGATGTGGTCGACTGTGAATTTGAATCTGAAGGTTGCTCTTACAGCTTTAAGATTGACCGCACTACCGATGAGATTCTCAATGTTGATGTATGCAACAATTACAGAATAAAAGCAAACACTCAGCTGAAGTCCGATTTTACCGCCCTTCTTCCGTTAGAACAGAACAGCCTTGTTGCAAATATCGAACTGCCTTATAAAACTGCTCGGCGAATTTCTTTCAAATGGTATGGCGCGCGTTTCTATCAGCGCGCAATGGCGGTCAAACCCGACGATATGAAATCTCTTCCTGCTGATGTCAAAGTAAACACCGCGGCAACAAAGGATGATTATAATCTTACATTTACTCCTTCAAAGGAAGGCGTTGTTTCGATTGATGCAGATGGTGTCATGACTGTAAGCAAGCACGCAATTGAAGCACTTGTTGCGCCTGATGATCCTATTACAATTGAAATGAAGCTTGATTATGAAGGCAAAACTTACACTGATGATCTGAAGGTGTATATTACGGAATTGGAGGTGGAAACAGATGTCTGAACAGTTGAATGAAAAAGAGCGTGATATAGCTCAGGAAGCCGAAAGCAATGTTGACAAAAACGTATTCCGAAGCTTCAACTATATAGGCACGAAAGAGACCATAGCCTATCTTTTCAACGATTGGTCCAACACTTTCAATATTAACGGATATTCGCAGAGATTCATCTGGGATGTTGTTAAGATTGACTTCAATATCGCCGCTATTGTCGGTATCTTTACCGGCGCTTGGGATATCA
>JAFZOE010000129.1 GCA_017552845.1 Clostridia bacterium | reverse complement strand
TGGAGAGATATTGTTAATCCCAAATAATTCAAATTAAATACAGCAAGGACTGATTATATTGGCTCTATTGACCAAAGCGGTTAAAGGCACTCAGGATATGCTGCCCTGCGACACGGGTCGGCACAGATTCCTTGAGAATACGCTTCTTGAAATTGCCGGCTCATTCGGCTTCAAGGAGATAAGAACGCCCGTCTTCGAACACACCGAGCTCTTTCAGAGAGGCGTCGGTGAGACGACGGATGTGGTTCAGAAAGAAATGTATACCTTCGACGACAAGGGCGGAAGGTCGATTACCCTGCGCCCCGAAGGCACTGCGGGCGCTGTAAGAGCTTTCCTCGAGCACGGGCTTTTCAATGAAGCTCTGCCCCAGAAGCTCTGCTATGTGCTCAACTGTTACAGATACGAAAAGCCCCAGGCAGGTCGCTGGAGAGAATTCCAGCAGTTCGGAGTCGAGATGTTCGGCTCAGCCTCCCCCGCGGCAGACGCGGAAGTTATTTCCGTAGCAAATGAGATTTTCACCTTTCTCGGCGTAAAAGATCTTGAACTGCAGCTGAATTCAATCGGCTGCCCCGAATGCAGAAAGAATTATCACGCCGCCCTTAAAGAATACTTTGAGGGATTCAAGGGCGAGCTCTGCGGCACTTGTCTTGAGCGACTTGACAAGAATCCGATGAGAATTCTCGACTGCAAGAGCCCCGTCTGCAGCAAAATTGCGGCGGACTCCCCTGTTATTACAGATTATCTCTGCGATGAATGCAGAGAGCATTTCGAGGGCGTTCAAAAATATCTCGATGCGATGGGTATATCATATAAGATTAACCCGCGCATTGTCAGAGGCCTTGATTATTACACACGCACGGTGTTTGAATTCGTCTCCACCGCAATCGGCTCGCAGGGCACGGTCTGCGGAGGCGGCAGATATGACGGGCTTGTTGAAGAGCTCGGCGGACCCAAAACTCCGGCGCTCGGCTTCGGAATGGGCACCGGCAGGCTCAAGATGGTAATGGCTGCTCAGGGAATCGAGCTTCCCGAGGACAGCAAATGCGATATTTATATTGCGCCTATGGATGCCGAAGCATCTTTCAAAGCAATGGCACTTGCGACGGACCTGCGTTCAAGCGGCATTCACGCCGAAACCGATGTTGTCGGTCGCTCGCTCAAGGCTCAGATGAAATATGCCGACAAAATCGGCGCAAAATACACCGCCGTAATCGGCAGCGACGAATTAAAAGATAATAAGACGAAAGTAAAAAATATGGAAACGGGCGTTTCCACCGAGCTTTCGCTTGATAATTTTGAGGATAATTTCCTCAGGCTCACGATAAACGAAGCCGCCTCCGGTATCGCGGACGACTCCGATCTGAATGTTTCTCTCACCGACCTGCTCGGTAATATCGATTGAAAGGAGCGGCTTTATGGATAACATGACAGGACTTAAAAGGACAGATTACTGCGGCGCTCTGCGCTCCGCCGATATAGGCAGAGAAGTAACAGTAGCGGGCTGGGTCCAGAGGCAGAGAGACCTCGGCGCTCTGATTTTCATTGATCTGAGAGACAGAAGCGGTATAGTTCAGCTCGCTTTCGGCGAAGAAACCGATAAGGAAATTTTTGACAAAGCTTTTGCCGCGAGAAGTGAATTCGTGCTAATGGCAAAAGGTATTGTCAGGGAACGTTCCTCAAAGAACAAGGAAATTCCGACCGGCGATATTGAAATTGAGGTAAACGATCTGAGAGTGCTCTCAAAGAGCGAGACTCCCCCGTTTGAAATCATTGAAAACTGCCAGACGGCCGAGCTCACCCGCCTCAAATACAGATATCTCGATCTCAGGCGCCCCGATCTTCAGAAGAATATCCTGATGCGCCATAAGATAGCGAAAATCACGCGCGATTATTTCGATGAAAACGGATTCATTGAAATCGAAACTCCGATTCTCATAAAATCAACTCCCGAAGGCGCAAGGGATTATCTTGTTCCTTCAAGAATTCACAAAGGCAAGTTCTACGCACTTCCCCAGTCCCCTCAGCTTTACAAGCAGCTTTCGATGGTTGCCGGCTTTGACAGATACATGCAGATAGCGAGATGCTTCCGCGATGAGGATTTAAGAGCAGACAGACAGCCCGAATTCACGCAGATTGACCTTGAGATGTCTTTTGTGGATATAGAAGATGTGCTATCAATCGGCGAGGGATATATTCAGAGAGTATTCAAAGAAGCTCTCGATGTTGATATTGAACTTCCTCTTCCCCGCCTCACATACAAAGAGGCAATGGAGAGATACGGAAGCGACAAGCCGGATACGAGATACGGCCTTGAAATAACGGATATTACCGACGCGGTGAAAAGCAGTGAATTCGTCGTATTCTCCGGCGCGATTCAGGGCGGCGGCTCGGTCAGATGCATCAACGCAAAGGGCGCATATTCCGTGCTTACCCGCAAGGAAATAGACAAGCTCACAGAAGCCGCGAAGGGTATCGGAGCAAAAGGCCTCGCCTATATCAGAATGGCGGAGGACGGCACTTACAACGCCTCGTTCTCAAAATTCATGACCGAGGACGAAATGAAGGCCATGCTTGAAAAATCCGGAGCAGAAGCAGGCGACGTTATTCTTATTGTTGCAGACAGCAAGAATTCGCTTGTGCTCTCAGTTCTCGGCGCACTCAGGCAGACCGTTGCTGCTAAGCTTGACATAATTCCGGCAGACAAGTATAATCTGCTCTGGATTACCGAATTCCCGTTCTTTGACTGGGATGAGGATCTCGGCCAGTTTGTGGCTATGCATCACCCGTTTACCGCTCCCATGGACGAATGCCTTGATTATCTTGAAACAGACAAGGCGAAGGTCAGAGCAAAAGCTTATGATATGGTGCTCAACGGCATTGAGCTTTGCTCGGGCTCTATCAGAATAACCAATCCCGAGCTTCAGAGCCGTATATTCTCGCTTCTCGGTCTGAGCGACGAAGAAGCGCACAACAAATTCGGCTATCTGCTCGACGCCTTCAAATACGGCGCTCCGCCTCACGGAGGCATGGGTCTCGGTCTCGACAGACTCATTATGCAGATGCTCGGTTGCGAATCACTCAGGGATGTAATCGCTTATCCGAAGGTTCAGAATGCATCCGAACCCATGACAGACTGCCCCGCAGAAGTAGATGGTATTCAACTCGGCGATCTCGGTATCGCAGTTACCGAAACAGAATAAGTTTATAATTTCCAGAAAGAAGGATAAAATATGGCAAGAGTTTACAATTTTTCAGCAGGTCCCTCAATGCTTCCCGAAAGCGTGCTCAACAGAGCCGCGGAAGAGATGCTCGACTACAACGGAACAGGTCAGTCAGTGCTCGAAATGAGCCACCGTTCAAAGGCTTATGAGCCTATTATATACGGCGCACTCGAT
>JAFZOE010000128.1 GCA_017552845.1 Clostridia bacterium | reverse complement strand
CTAGGTATTACTATACCTGCGGCAATGATGAAATAAGGAGCGAAGAGTATTATTTCGACACGCAGGAAGAGAACCTGACGCATTTCAAATTTCTTGCAATTGCCGATCATCAGAAGGATGACGACCACTATAATCCCGATTATTCGATGCTCAATGAATTCCTCAAAAAAGTGCTCGATGAACATCCCGATGTGAGATTCATCCTGACCGCCGGCGATAATACGAATAACGGACAGCATGAAATTCAGTGGAATGCGATGTTTGAGGGTATGCGCGGTATAATCGAGCATCTGCCCTATATGATGACCTGCGGCAATCACGATAACCGCGGTTTTGAAATTTACTTCCCCGAAGAAGTAAACAGATACTATGCCGAGCCTGCCGAGTTTTTCAATACTCAACTTGAATTATCCTATCCGAAAAACGGTCCCGAGGGCTGGCAGACAGAGAATTATTCATTTGATTACGGCAACGCTCATTTCAATGTGATCGGCGTAAACGAGCCCGAGCTTGTCAATGAATGGGCAAACAAGGATATTGACGCCTCCGATAAAACCTGGAAATTCGGTGCCTATCATTTCCCGATGTATTATGCGGGCCCGAATCTCTCAAATGACGACGGCTTCCCGATGATGAGGGAGGCAATAGAAAAAATGGATGTCATTTTCAGTGGTCATGAGCATAATTTCTCGCGGACTTATCCGATAAAGAATGAGCAGCTTTTTGACCGCCCGAGCGAGGGAACGGTTCATTATCAGCTCGGCAACAGCAACTATAACCCGCCCGGCACCAAGACCTGCGACAAGGTCTGGCACGCGGCTTTTTATCCGCAGGAGGAGAAGGTCGCGGCCTATGCAATCATTGAAATTGACGGTAATGTCGCCAAATTCACGAGCGCCCTCAATGACGGCAGGATAGTTGACGAATGCGTCATAGACAAAGACAAAGACGTGATTCTGCCTCTTAAAATCGCGCCCGTATTCGGCCCGGGCAGAACGAGAATGTTCTATAAGGGCGTTGACCTCGGCTTGTGCGCTTTCCGCCTTCCGCCCGAATGTATAGATGATATTTGGTTTGTCCCGTTCGCAACGCTCATCGGCTTTATCGGCGGTGAGGTTTCAAGGGAGAAGGGCAAAGTGAGCGTCTCGGTTTACGGCAAGAGCGCCGTTTTCATCGAGGGAAGCGACATTGCTCAGACGGATAAAGGCGAAGTTAAGCTTGAAGCTCCGGTTTACAGGGGCAGAGAAGGTCAGCTCTATATTCCTCTCGATTCCGCCTGCAAGATTTTCAATATGAAATGGGCTTATGCAAAGCGGAATAATTATCTCACCATAGAGACCGTCGACGAAAGCCAGCCCGTTCCGAATCAGCCTTAAAATAAAAAACGCCCGCAGGGTCAGCCGGCCCTGCGGGTTTTGGTTTATTCTTATAGTTTTAATCCGTTTGCAATATTCACTATGAAATCCTGAGCGTTGGTGACAATTCCCTTGGATGAGAGTGAACCGCGGTCTGTGAGCTTGTTCACCATGAATTCTGAAATATCGACGCAGTAGAAATAAACTTTCCTGACCGTGCCGTCGGGCAAGACTCTGTATGACGGCGTCATGTTGCCGACAGCAATCGTGTGGAGCATAGTCGCCATGCAGATTACGGTGGTGGCGTCGCGGATGCAGTTCCTCATCGCGTCCTGAGCTTCGTAGGCATTGCCGTAAACTCCGGGAAGCGGACCGTCATCGCGGATTGAACCGGCGAGAACATAGGGAACACCGTATTTCTCACAGTTATAGATGATTCCATTATCTATATTTTCGGCTTTTATAAATTCCTCAACCGAGCCGTGATAACGGACCTTGTTTATCGTGTCAAGATGGTTGTAATGGCCGTTCGGCTGATTCTTCTGAGTATATATATTCTGGCCGAGCGCGGTGTTGAGATAAGCGCCCTCAAGGTCATGTGTGGCGAGAGCGTTGCCCGCGAGCACG
>JAFZOE010000127.1 GCA_017552845.1 Clostridia bacterium | reverse complement strand
GCGTCATTCCTGAAATGAGCGAGCGCCTGAATTGTCATCGCGGTAACATCGACCGTTCCTTTATCTCCGCTCAGCGCCCAGCCGCCGTCTTCAAGCTGTTTGCCGAGCAGGGCGAAAACAGTCTTTTTTGCATAAGCGTCGGGTGTTTTATGACAGTTTGCAATCAGATGAAGAGCGTAGATTTGCTCCATAATATTCTCAGAGCCGCTGCCGAGAATCTGTTTGACATACGCTTCGTTTGTATTCATTGCCGCAAAAAGCAGGGCGATGAATTTTTTCGTGGTATCGGACGGAGGATTGAATGTTTTCAGCGCTTTCGCATATTCCGAATAATTGCATTCTTTTCCCTTATACTGAATAATTGCGAAAGTATTCCAATAATATGCGGCGGGAGCGGAGGCGTATTTATTATCGAGCATCGCCTGAATATCTTTTGCTCCCGCTCTTTTTACCTCGCTCTCAATAATCGAATCGATTTCATTCTGTATACCGGATGCGGAAACGGCATCGGCCCGGAGTGAAAACACCCCGGGCAAAGCCGTAAAAACTATTGAGATAATTATGATTGCGGCAAGAGCCGCACATCCGGTTTTTTTCATGAATTACAGAAACAAAACAGATTTACAATTAGGGGAGCGGTGCGGGGTTGATAAGGCCGAGAGCTTTTTCAAGCAGATCTGTGAAGAAAGCTTTAACCGAATCAATTATTTTATTGAGCAGGCCGAGAATATCAAACTGAACCGTAACCTTACAGATCGGAGGAGTAAGGATAACCTGAGTTTCACCTTCTGCCGCCTTCGGAGCATTTGCGCTGATTATATGCTCGCCCGAAATGGGGATGATTACGCTCGCCTTGCCGTCCTTGTCGGTGAGAATGCCGGTTTCAACGCCGTCAACCGTGATTTCAGCGCCCTCGCAGGGAACGAAAACGGGCTGCCAGTTATCGTCATATCCGTTTGAATAAGTATATGTGATTTCAACTGTTTCATAGGATTTTGCCTTGACATTGTTTTTGTCAAAGTATGAGTAAGTGTCGCTCCAGCCTTTTGCATCCTGATATGCCCAGGCATAGAGGAAATCACCCTCGGCGACGGGGTCTGCAAGGCCGTTGCTCATCTTGTTATTCAGATAATAACCGAGGCTGCCGTCGTTTTCTTCGCCCCAGAGTTTGCCGAGGCTGAGGCCCCACTGACCGGTGTATGAATTGTAGCCTTTTGCGGCGCCGCCTTCATAATACTGCTCATGAGCGCAGTAGAGAGCGTCGTTTATCGTGAGCGCGCCGTCATTATCGATATCGGAAACGATAACTGTCTTGTTGGGAACGACGAATTTGCCTTTGCTGTTTGTGATTGTGCAGTAGATGATTACTCTCGCGTCTTCTGCAAATGCAGGAACTGCAACGGTCAATACCATCATTAAAGCGAGAATGATTGATAATGCTTTTTTCATAATGAATCTCCTTTATTCTTACGGACACCGCTTTCGCGGGACCGTTTTTTTGCAATAAAAAACAACGCCCTTTCGGAAACCGAAAAGACGCAACTCAAACAGACCTTCGCATTACTGCGAAAGCCGACGGCGTCATTTCCCATTCCCGGAAATTTTGGGGAAATAAAAACTCTCAAAAAATCTGTCTGATAATCTTTGATTTCCCTTATCCGCGTGCGCCCGAGGAGTCTTCCGACTGTAACGGCAATGGATGTTGCGGCGGATTTTCACCGCGCTTTCCTCCCTTGATTGCGGGCGCTGTTAAATTTTACATATTTATTTTATCACAACTGAGAAAAAGTGTCAAGAAGAGCAAAACCCCACATTTTATTATTCCGAATAGTTGAGTGATAATTGCGAAACAATTTGTTGATGAGCATTGAATGTACATTTTAAGCACTCACCAAAATGGTGAGTGCTTTCTTATCTCTTTATTTAATCATTTATCTCTCAAACACTATCCCGTATTCTCCTGCGGCGATGGCGGCGGTGATTGCGGCGCCGGCGGCGGCCTCCTCGTTATACGGGGCGGTCAGGGGAGCCGTGCCGAAGATTTTTTCAATATATTTCGCCATGGCGGGATTTTTCCTCACGCCGTTGCCCGAGGCGATAATCACAGGATTCTCGCGCCCGGAATACATATCGCGAAGCTCGGCGATAATTCCGATTGCAACCGATGCGGCGAAATCTTTCAGCGTGAATTTGCCCTCGGTGAGATTTGAGAATCCGCCTGTCAGCGACGGATTTGCCCTCGTGCCGCAGTAACGGCAGTCGCCGATGAGATCCGTATCGGGCGCGTTTTCAAGGATCTTATCGAGGAACGGGTAAAAGCTGTCAATTTCCGCACCCGCGGCATTTGCAATTTCCCTGCAGAATTTTTCAAAATCCGAGAATGCCCTTCCGCCGCAGAGAGCACAGCCCGCGGCAAGGTAATATCTGCCGTCAAACGGGCGGAGTTCCGCGCCTTCAGGCGCATCATCCGGGTTTTCGATAAGATAGGAAATCTGCGAGCCCGTGCCGATATTTATGAGAACTCCGCCCTTTTCGGGAACGGAGCCGATGAAGCTCGCCTGATTATCGCCGACACAGACCGCGACCGGTATATTCTGCGCGGTTTTGCCGATTATTTCAAATTCGGACGTCACGCGCGGGAGCAATGGACTTTCAAACGTGAAAGCGTTGTTCTTTATATCAAAACAGCCGAGCGAGGCGGCGTTTGTGATATGCATTACGGGAGTAGTGTTCCCGCAGAGTTTCATAGCAATATAATCGCCTATTGTGCAAAGATATTTTGCATTTTCGGGAACGAGGCCGTTCTTTTCGTTATAGAGATGAGTAGCGAGTCCGTAACCGGGATATGTGCCGAGTATTTCTGCGGCGGTTTTTTCGCCCTCCAGAAGCTCGGCGGAGCGAAGATCCTGCCAGGTCCAGAGCGGAGAAACGGCGTTTCCCTGCGAATCCGTGTATAGAATACCGTGCATCTGTCCCGAAGTTCCGATTGCCTCATAGTCGGCAAATTCGGAGATGATGTCGTTTACGATATCGAGAATCAGATTGGTATCCTGCGCCTTTTCAAACGGCAGGGCGCTTGAAATAAATGAGTTATTCGGGCGGTTTGCGGTTTTGATTACACGGCGTGTTTCTGTTTCAAAGAGCACCGCGCCGATGCCGGTAGTTCCGATATCAAGTCCGAGAATTTTCATATTTCACCTCAGCAAATTGCGGTTGAGCCCGGGTCAAGGCGGGTGATAATATCCTGCTGAATTGCGGGAGAAAGATCAAGGAAATTGACGAATGTGCCGTGAATCCTCATTATGTAAATGCCCGAGGGAGCATATTTTTCGGGCTCTGCGAGAACTTTGCGGAGAATCTCCGCAGTTGTGACATTTACATAGAGATAAAACGGTGAAACTCCCTCTTTGAGCGGATTGAAAAAGAGGGGTGAGATGACCTTATCCCTGAATTCAATTCCTTTATCCTCATAGCTTTCGGCTCTGAAATATTTCGGGTCGATGCCGAGATGAGAGGCATAGCCGCCGTTGAATTTTTCAAACGGCATCTTCATATTCGAGAGCATTCTGAAGCCGAGGCCGTTTTCCGCGCTGCCGTAGAGCGGATCGACTCCGTAGCCAAGCATATCCCTTGATTTTCTGCCGTCCGGAGTAGCGCCGACCCAGTAGCCGTAGAGCAGATGAGTCGAGGGCGATGAGAAATCCGCGCGGAACGGGTTGCCGAGATAATTCTTCGCAGAAGTAACGATATCCGCGACCTTTGATGCGATTTCGCCCGCCTCGTTATCAATCTTTTCAATATTGTTGCCGAATTTATCAGCGCCGAGCAGGAATTCGCGAAGGTCTTCATATCCTTTGAAATCCGCCTTCATGGCGGGGATGAGTTTATCCGCATCCTGCGGGCGCTCGGCGAGCAGCCTGTCAATAGCCGCAAAGCTGTCGGCGATCACGGAAACGCCGTGAATCAGGCATCCGCTGCCATTGTATTTTGTTCCCTGAGCGTTGATATCGCGTGCGTCGGTTCCGTTTTCGAGTCCGCCCAGAAGGCAGGAGAGGACGGGCACGCGCTGGGTCGAGAGCGCCGCCGAAGCGCCGTTTGCAAAGTCCGCCAT
>JAFZOE010000126.1 GCA_017552845.1 Clostridia bacterium | reverse complement strand
TGAATCAACGACCGAAGCCGCCGAAATAACCACCGGTGAACTCGGCGTGGTTCACGATACGGAATTTGACAATGTCTATATCGACCTCACGATTGATGAATTCAACGCCCTCGGCTTTGAATTCGGCGACAGCGTCAATGTTGAATTTGACAACGGCAAGGGCCTCGAGGATATACCGTATTATTCGGGTTATTATGTTCCTGTAGGTCAGCCCCTCGCCTGCGGCTATCCCGGTTATCCCCATGTTGTCATCGCGCGCAATTACGGCGAATCCACCTGGAAGGAATTCGGGATGACCGATTCCTCAAAGGTGACCGTAACCTTGAATCAGAAGGGCAAATTCAAGGATATTCAGGAGCTCTACGCCCTGCAGTATTCCGATGAGAGAAGCGACTTTGACAGCGACGTTATGTTCGCAAATTTCCGTGAGGTAACAGGCGGAAATATAAAAGAAAAGATGTTCTATCGCTCGGCCTCGCCCTGCGACAATCAGCATAACCGCGCCTCTTACGCGAATGCGCAGATTGAGAAAGCGGGAGTGAAATTCGCCCTCAATCTCTCCGATAACGAGGAGAAATACAAGGGCTATGTCGCGGCGGATGATTTCGATTCCGATTACTATAATTCGCTCTATGAGAGCGGAGACGTGCTCCTGCTTGCTATGAACGCTAATTACCGCTCAGATGATTTTGCAAAGATTATCTCCGGAGGTCTGCTCGAGATGACAAATCACGACGGCCCCTGTGATATACACTGCGTCGAGGGTAAGGACAGAACAGGCTTTGTCTGCACTCTGATTCTCGCTCTTGCGGGCGCCACAGCCGATGAAATCATTGATGATTATATGATTACCTACTATAACTATTACCGCATCACGAAGGAAGACAAGCCCGAGAAATACAACGCCATTCTCGGCAACATCTATGATTTCTTCTACTGCATCTGCGAGGCTGAGGACGGCGCCGATATTCATTCTCTCGACCTCAAAGCCGGCGCGGAGAATTATCTGCGCAGAGGCGGCCTCAATGATACTCAGATAGCTCGGATTGAAGAATATATCTGCAAATAAAGGAAATCCGCTTATGTCTCTGAATCCCGAAAAACGCGCAGAGGAACTGCTTAAAGAGCTCTCGCTTGATGAAAAGATTTATCAGGTGACGGGCGACATGTATTTTGAGGTTGACGGTGATTATGACAATCGCCGCAATCCCTTATGCGGAAGCTATCGCAATCCCGGGCATTTCATGCATCAGGGCAGGGATATTCCCGCTTCGCCCGCCGAGGTTGCCGAAAAGATAAATAAAGATGTGAAGGCGAGCATCGAAGCTCAGCCTCACGGCATTCCGCCCATTGAAAACGGCGAAGCTCTCCACGGCGCGCAGTGGGGAATGGGGACGAATTTCCCCCAGCCGATAGGGCTCGCGTCATCATTTGACCCCGCTCTCGTCGAGAGAGTCGGTGAAGCTATAGGCAGGGAATGCGCGGCAGTCGGTGTCCGCCAGGTGTTTTCGCCCGTTGTCAATCTCGTGCGGGACTGTCGTTGGGGCAGGACGGTCGAAACCTACGGCGAGGATGTGCTCCTCTCATCCG
>JAFZOE010000125.1 GCA_017552845.1 Clostridia bacterium | reverse complement strand
GCAGTTTTTGTGAGAAAACAGTGAGGTGTGCCTTCCTTCGGGGCAGGAGGCGTTTATAAGTCCGCTGTCGGGAGCAAAATTGCGTTCAAAAACAGATCTCATAACGGCTTTAATACGTTCATTACTCAGATTTCCACCGATTCCAGATGCGCGCAGGAACCATTCTCCGTCGAGCTGATCGGTCATAAGGGTCTCATCCTTTTCCTCTCCGGAGAGCCAGAGGTCATAGTATTCTCCGTTCCAGAGCCTCTTTTCAAGAGAATCAAGGCCTTTATCAAGCAGCTGTCTCCATTCTCCGGTGCGGGCGGTATTATCAATTTCTTCCGCAATGCGGATGCCGGCCTTCAGCGCCGCAAGCCACAGAATTGAGATATAAACAGGTGTTCCCGCAAAATTCCAGGCATCATAGGTGTTCCGCTTTGTGTCGCGGTCTGGGAGTCCGTCTCCGTCTGTATCAAGAGAGCCGATGGAATCCATCGCGCGTATAACATGCGGCCACATATCTTTAAGATACCCGGTATCCCCCGTATAGAGATAGTCGCGAAGGACCATAAGCACGAATTGATTGTTCATATCCACGCGGTCAAAACCGTTGTCAACATGCTCAAGATCCGGAGTGAAAAAGTGATGCACACGCCCGTCCTCGCGCTGGAAAGCGGCGCCCATCCGCATCTGCCCGAGCTGGAGCTCCGGGAAAAGAGCGAGCAGGCCGAATGACGCATGGTAGGTGATATCCGTTGTATGGAATCCGCAGAAACCCTGGCCCTCCCACAGGCCGAATTTGCCGTCTTTAAGATACCATGAGCATTTGACAATCGTGCTCAGATGGCCGCTCCAGCAGTCAGGATAAACTTCAGGAAGATCGGTATTATAGAGCAGCTGAGAAAAAGAAACTGCTTTATCAAATATATCCGAGCGATTATCACGTAGAAAGGCGTTTGCTTCGGCTGAACCGGTGAAAAGGTTTTCATAATAATGCCCTAGCCGCCGTCCGTCTTTTGAGAAATGGTTTGGAAAATACCAGGTCAGTATAAACCGCACTGTCTTTTTCTCGCCCGGTGCAAGTGCCACTTTGCTGCAAAGAGCGCATGCACCGAATTCTTCGCCCTTGAGAAGGCGCTCCTGCTCTCTCATACCGGCAAGGAACGAAGCCTGTTCTTTGATGCTTTCCGGAAACTTAGGTTTTACATCGCGGATGCGGCGCAGAATAGATTCCGCAAACGGATATTTGGTATACTTATTAAACATTCCTGCAATCTCGTTATCGGAAAGAGTCTCAATGTTTTCGGGAATGTCAGGCGGCGGTGAACCCGCTTCACTGTTTGTGAGGCCGCCTGTTTCGCGGAAACCGAAGAGCACGGATTCCTGGCTGACGCCGAAATTCCCGCAGTCATAGATGTATTCCCTTATAAAGCGACGGTATTCGGCTGTTATATAGCTTTTTTCGCCGTCTCCACCTATATCGAGGCACACTTCGCCGCAATTCGGCGCATCGGTCTGTTGAGCGGGCTGAATAGTGATACTCACATTGTCTGAATCCTTGCAAAGAGTGTTGCGACAGCCGTCGTCGTTGCAGAATTCCGGAACAAGCGTCCCGAGCAGGCTCACCGTCAGCGATTCTGTATCGGCGTTTTCAATTTCAAAATCCATATAGAATCCCGGAGTGGCAGATATATCAGTCTTATGAGGCACGAACGGAGCAACTGCCCGTCCCGTCAGCCGGCAGGGCAGGGCTTTATCCTCGTATTGAAGTTCGCATACCGGAAAGCGCCCGTCAAAGCAGATTCTTTCTACTGGCTTGTTCCACGGAAACAATCTGTAAGTAAAATCGTCCGGTTCGGTTCTCATTCCGAGTTTACGCACAACGGGGTTATGTCCCGCTTTTTCCGTGC
>JAFZOE010000017.1 GCA_017552845.1 Clostridia bacterium | reverse complement strand
GCTCTCGATGGAGCCCGTTGTCTGCAAACCCGATGAGCCATACGCCCTGACGGATGCGGATCTGCCCGTTCTGCTCGATCAGTATGAAATTCTCGCCAAAGAGATGATAAGGCGCAGAAGGGCGGGCAATGGCTTCACTTTCTATCACTATATGATTGACCTCAAGGCCGGCCCCTGCATCTATAAGCGCATTTCGGGCTGCGGCTCGGGAACCGAGTATATGGCGGTCACTCCCGCAGGCGAGCTCTATCCCTGCCACCAGTTTGTCGGCGACAAGAAGTATCTGATGGGAAACGTGTGGGACGGCGTTACGAATACCGCAATCCGCGATGAATTCGCAAAATGCAATGTCTATGCCCGCGAGGAATGCAAGGACTGCTGGGCGCGTCTCTACTGCTCGGGCGGCTGCGCGGCAAATTCATACCACGCTACCGGCTCGATTACAGGCATATATAAATACGGCTGCGAGCTTTTCAGAAAGCGTATGGAATGCGCGATTATGATGGAGGTCGCGAAATCGGAGGAGGAAGAAAATGGATAAGACCGCTTTGTTTTCACTCTCTTACGGCGTATTTCTGCTCTCGGCGAAGAGCGGAGAAAAAGCAAACGCCTGCATCACCAATACTGCAATGCAGGTCGCCGCAGGCCCCGAAAGAATAGCAATTTCGTGCATCAATTCAAATCTCACCTGCGAAATGATAAAGGCGGGCGGAGTTTTCAATTTAAGCATTCTCGATGAGACATGCCCCTATGAAATTATTGAAAAATTCGGCATGCACTCGGGCAGGGATACCGATAAATTCGCGGGGATGACTCTGCCGCTTGATAAAAACGGCGTCCCTTATCTTGATAATCACACCTGCGCCGTGCTGGTCTGCAGAGTCGTTGAGAGCAGGGACCTCGGCAGCCATACTCTGTTTATCGCAGAGATTGACGACGCTTTCAAGATGGGCGACAAAGCCCCGCTGACCTATGCCGACTATCACGCGAAGGTAAAGCCTAAGGCTCAGAAACCCGCCTCGGATAAAAAGATAATCGCCTGGAAATGCAAAATCTGCGGCTATGTCTATGATGGAGCGGAGCTCCCCGCCGATTTTGTCTGCCCCTGGTGCGGCCATCCGGCGGATGATTTTGAGCCGGTCTATGAAGAATAAGGAGAAGTAATCATGCTTTCAAATTCTTTCAGTCAGTTTCTTTTTAAGTTCCTCACCGGATTCTTTTCAATAGTTTTCGCCTTTATGGCAATCCCGTTTTCAACCGGTAAAGAGCCGCCGGAGGCTCCCGAAGATTTTACGCCCGTCATAAGATTCGCGATAACGAGCGATGTTCACCTCAACGGCGAGCCCGACCAGCCTGCGGCAATCCGCCTGGGCGAGCTTTTCAGGGATACCTACGCCTATGCCGAAGGCGAAAAATACGATAAACTCGACGCCGTCATTGTCGCGGGCGATTTCGCGACCAGAGGCAGGGATGAGGAATACGAGCTTTTCAACAGCATTGTTGATGAGAATATCCGCGAGGGAACGGAGCTTATCTGCGTGCTCGGCAACCACGAATTCATAAACTACCGCGATTACGACGCCTCGATAACCTACGATCACTATAAAGAATTCATCCATGAGGATGTTGACCGCCATCTTGTAATAAACGGCTATCATTTCATTGCCTGCTCCTATGCAGAGGACGGAAAAACCTTTGATGCCAAGAAAGACTGGCTCAAGGAGAATCTCGACGAGGCGACAAAAGAGAACCCCGATAAACCCGTTTTTGTCATTCAGCATCCGCATCCTTTCGGCACTGTTTACGGCTCTGTCAACTGGGGCGATTTCACGCTGAGAACCGTCTATGAGAAATATCCGCAGATTTTTGATTTTTCGGGTCATTCACATTACTGCGCCGCCGATCCGAGAGTTATCTGGCAGGGTGCGTTCACCGCTGTCGGCACCGGCTCTCTCTCGGCGTTTATGGGCAATCTCAATTATATCGAGGGCGATGAGGACGCGCCGGGCGAATCGGGCGGATTCTGGATCTGCGAGGCAGACGCCGAAGGCAATGTCCGCCTGAAACTCTATGATATCGTCAGCCACCGTTTCTTTGAGAAAACCGATTATTATTTGACCGACATTACAAAGAAATCAAAGCATCTCTATACCTGGAGCAATCTCAAATCGCTTGATACGGCTCCCATATTCCCCGATGGAGCCCGGATTTCGGCGCAGAAGGATGATGAGGGCAATACTCTTCTGACCTTCCCGAATGCCGATTGCCGCTGGAACACCGAGGATTACAAAATCACCGTAAAGAGCGAAAACACCGAAGCCTTTGCCGATACGGTTATTTCAAATTACGTCAGGGCGGATCTTACGGAAATGAGCGTAAATATCGGAAACATCGCCCCCGGCGAATATACAGTCTCGATAACGCCCGTCAGCCCCTACGCAAAAGAGGGCAAAGCCCTTAAAGGAAATATTACGGTAGAATAAAAAAACTCCCGCAGGATTATCCTGCAGATTAGCAATAACTAATTATTAATTCTTTCATGATAACAAACTATATAAAAAACCGTAAAGGGATGAGTCATATTAAGTGCTATAAATATAGCAAAATTGCATTCGCGTTTGAATGGATACTTGTTTATGCTTTTGAAATTCTATTATGTTATTGCTATTATCTTTATAATGGAGATTTTGCGTTTTTTAAGAAGATTTGTATTCGAGTTACAGCCTTTTTAGTTACATTTATTCTACTGTTAGGAAAGGAACTGTTATATAGAAAGGTTGAGATTGATGAAAGTGGTATATGTTTCAATAACTTCAGATTCAGAGGTATGAGTAAAACAATTCAGTTTGCTTTATCGTATTCTGATGTGATTTCATTAAAAATCAAAAGACTGCCATTAATTGGAATTATAAACATATCTATAAACGCCAAGAATATTCCGCACCCTGTTAAGGTTTCCTGTTTTTACAGCGATTATAAAAATATGTTTGAGGATATCATAACTAATACAAGAATCCATAACCCCGATGTTATTATTCAATCAGTATCAGAGTCTTAGATAGCATTTAAACACAATAAAAGCACGAAGAATTCACATGAATTCTCGTGCTTTTATCATTTAATATGCAATTAATCACTATAAACCCTGCGGGTTTTCTGTCTATATTTATCTGATTGCGCTGAATCCGTTTTCAAGATCGGCTATGATGTCGTCGATATGCTCGGTGCCGATTGAGAGGCGGATTGTGTTTTCGTAGATGCCCTGGTCTGCGAGCTCTTCTGCCGAGAGCTGTGAATGAGTGGTTGATGCGGGATGAATCACAAGACTCTTGACATCCGCGACATTCGCAAGCAGCGAGAAAATCGTGAGATTGTCGATGAATTTCCAGGCTTCCTCTCTGCCGCCCTTGATTTGGAAGGTGAATATTGAAGCGCCGCCGTTCGGGAAATATCTGCCGTAAAGCTCATGGTCGGGGTGATCGGGGAGCGAGGGGTGATTTACCTTCTCGACCAGCGGATGATTCGCGAGGTATTCGACTACCTTCTTTGTGTTCTGCGCGTGTCTTTCAAGGCGGAGCGAGAGAGTTTCGATTCCCTGAAGCAGAAGGAACGCGTTGAAGGGCGAAATCGATGCGCCCGTATCCCTGAGAAGGATAGCCCTGATATATGTTACAAACGCCGCCGGACCTACGACATCATAGAACGAAACGCCGTGATAGCTCGGATTCGCCTCGGCGATATTCGGATATTTTCCGCTTGCCTTCCAGTTGAATTTGCCGCTCTCGACGATGATGCCGCCGAGCGTTGTGCCGTGGCCGCCGAGGAATTTCGTTGCCGAGTGAACTACTATATCCGCGCCGTGCTCGATGGGTCTGATGAGATAGGGGGTGCCGAAGGTGTTGTCAACAACAACGGG
>JAFZOE010000124.1 GCA_017552845.1 Clostridia bacterium | reverse complement strand
GACCAACCGCTCGACCTACCGCCTCTCGCTGACCGCGGCGACTGTCGGATATATCGGCATGGCGGTCATCGGCTACCTCTTCGGCGGAAACGTCATCGCGCTCGGCATCTGCTACCTCGTCGCTTCAATCGGCATCGGCTCAATGTTCGTCAACCAGACCGTTATGCTCGCGGATATCGTTGACTACGGCGAATACAAGCTCGGCACAAGGAACCAGAGCCTGACCTTCTCGATGAAGGGCTTCCTTCAGAAGATGGCATATACCCTGCAGTCGATTATCATGTATTCCGCATTCGTCGCCACAAAATACGATTTCAGCAAGGGCGCGACGGAGACGGTTGTGAATCACGCGGCAAACAGCGCGATTACCTTTATGATGTTTATAGTGCCCCCGATAATGCTGATTATCTCCCATATCATTTTCGCGGGCAGATATAAGATTTACGGCGACTACAAGCGCGAAATCCTCGACGCCGTAACCGCAAAGAAACAGGAACTCGAAAACGCAGAATCATAAATCTAAAAGGCGGTGACCTTATGGCAACCACAACGAAGGATCTGATATACCGCACCTTCCTCGACCTGCTCCGCCAGAAGCCGTTTGACAAGATAACGGTCAGGGACATAGTCGACGCGGCGAATATCAACCGCAACACCTTCTATTACTATTACAGCGATATCTATGAGCTGCTCGAAGAGATTTTCAATATGGAGGAGAGCAAGATGGTGGAAACCCATTCGGAGGGCTTCCGCTGGCTCGTCGCGTTCTCAAACCTGCTTGAAGTCTCCTACAACAACAAGAAGATAATCAATAATATCTGCGCTTCGCGAAGCTATGAATATCTTGAAACATATATGTTCAAGAGCAGTAAAATGATTCTCAACGACTATGTGCGCAAGCTCACCGAGAATCAGGATCTGCCCGATCATACGGTCGAGTTCATCGTTTCGTTTTATCATTACGCGGTCAGCGGCTGTCTCACTGAGTGGTATCGGACCGGTATGAGAGAGCCCCCCGAGGAGATTCTCAGCGAGTTTATGCTCATGTTTGAGGGCCTCGTCTCGACAATCGACCGCGCTATCGAAAGGCAGAAAGATGCAGGTTCTGTATAAGGATTCCGATATCCTCGTGATTGTCAAACCCGCGGGCATTCTCAGCGAGAGGGCCGAAGATAAGGCGGGCAAGTCGGTCGCGGATTTGTTTCCGGAGCTGAGGATTTTTACCGTCCACCGGCTCGACCGCGAAACGGCGGGAATCATGGTATATGCGCTGAATAAAGAATCCGCCGCCGCTCTCTCTGAGCAGATTAGGGGCGGAGAATTCAGCAAGAAGTATTTCGCCGTCCTCAGAGGCAGGCCCGTAAATGATTCGGGAATTCTTGAGGATTGGCTTAAAAGAGACGCGCGCAAAAACATGTCCTTCGTCTGCGCCGAAGGCGGCGAAGGGACAAAGCAGGCGCGCCTTGAATACAGAATATTAAGTGAAAACCAGGGGCTCTGCCTCGCGGATATAGCTCTGCATACCGGCAGAACCCATCAGATAAGAGTCCAGTTTGCATCCCGCTCCTGCCCCGTTTACGGCGACGGGAGATACGGCGGAGGAAGCGGCGAGCTCGCGCTTTTTGCATATTCGCTCGCTTTCGCTCATCCCGCCTCGGGAGAAAAAATGAGTTTTACGGAAAGACCCGATCCCGAGCGCTTTCCGTGGAATTTGTTTGAAACGGAGGATTATTCCTTATGATTTACTATTTCTCGGGCACGGGCAATTCGCGCTTCGCGGCGCAGAAGCTTGCCGTGCTGACGCAGGATAAAAGCGTGAATATCGCCTCGATTTACAACGGCACCGTCAAATCCGTCGAGGGCAAGTCCGATGTCACGGGCTTCGTTTTCCCTGTCTATTATTCGGGTCTGCCCGAAATGGTGAAGCGCTTCGCCTCAAATCCGCAGATTAAAGACAATCTCGGCGAATACGTCTTCTGCGTCATCACCTGCGGCGGAGACACCGCGGCGGCAGATAAGCAGCTCGCGAAAGCACTCGGCAGAGAGCCCGATTTAAGCGTTTCCCTGCGTATGCCCGATAACTATGTCATCGCCTATGAGCCCTCGAGCGCCGAAGAGGCGCGCGAAAGGCTCGAAAAGGCAAACGCCAAGCTCGATAAGATTGCCGAGGCAATCAATCAGCACGGCGTCTATATCAGAAGCAGCTTCAAAAAGAACCTTGTCACAACGTTTATGTATCCGCTCTACGGTCTGTTCCGCACCACCCTGCTCTATAAGGCGGATTCAAAATGCAACGGCTGCGGCTTCTGCGAAAAAATCTGCCCCGACAAGGCGATTGAAATCAAAAACGGCAGACCCGTCTGGGTTCACAAAAAATGTCAGCACTGCACGGCGTGTATCAACCGCTGCCCGCAGAAGGCGATTCAGTTCGGCTTCTCAACCAAGAAGCGCGGCAGATACTACATAGCCGATATCAATAAAGGAGAGTAAATATGATAGTCAAAAAGGATTTCGGAACAACCGCGGACGGCGTTCAGGTCGATTTATACACCCTGAGCAACTCAAAAGGCACCGCCGCCGATATCATCACCTACGGCGCAGCGATAAACAGCATTTACGCTGCCGACAGAAACGGCGAATTTGCGGATGTGCTCAAGGGATTTGACACCATTGAAGGCCACGAAAAACATTCGAATTATCAGGGCCTCACGGTCGGCAGATATGCCAACAGAATCGCAGACGGCGAATTCGAGCTCGACGACAAGACTTATGAGCTTGTTAAAAACGAAAAGGGCATCACCTGCCTTCACGGCGGCGGCGAGCTCTCCCACGCGGTCTGGAAAGCGATTATCATTGACGACAACTCCCTCGAAATGAGCTACACCAGCCCCGACGGCGCCATGGGTTTCCCCGGCAAAGTCGATTTCAAAGTTGTATTCACTCTCCACGAAGACAACGCGCTCGAGGTTAAATATTCGGCGGTCAGCGACAAAAAGACCGTAATCAATATGACGAATCACGCCTATTTCAATCTCGAGGGCAAGGGCGACATACTCTCTCATGAGCTTATGATAAATGCGGACGCCTTCACCCCGACGGATTCTCGCTCGATTCCGACAGGCGAAATCAGAAAGGTCGAGGGCACGCCCTTTGATTTCAGAACCGCGAAGCCCATCGGCAGGGATATCAACGCAGACGACGAGCAGCTCAAGCAGTGCAGAGGCTATGACTATAATTTCTGCCTCAACGAGGGGGACGGCCCTGCGGCG
>JAFZOE010000123.1 GCA_017552845.1 Clostridia bacterium | reverse complement strand
TGACAGGTAAAACCATACAGGTCAACGGCTCGGTCGTTGATGTTCTTTTCCCCGACGGAGAGCTGCCGAGAATCAACGAGGCACTCACGGTAAACGCCGGAGGAGACATAAAAATAATGGAAGTTGCCGCTCACATAGGTAAGGGCAAAGTTAGATGCGTAATGCTCTCCGAGAGTCAGGGCCTCTCGAGAAATCTCGAGGTCAATGCCACGGGAGAATGCATAACCGTGCCCGTAGGCCGGAAGACGCTCGGCAGACTTTTTGATGTTTTCGGCAACACTATTGACGGCTCGGGGCAGATTGAAAGCTCCGAGAGAATGCCTATTCACAGAAAGCCTCCCGAATTCACGCAGCTCAATCCCACAATAGAAATTCTCGAAACGGGAATCAAGGCGGTCGATCTGCTTGAACCGTATCAGAAAGGCGGAAAAATAGGCCTTTTCGGCGGTGCAGGTGTCGGAAAAACAGTTCTTATTCAGGAACTTATTCATAATATTGCCACCAATCACGGCGGATACTCGGTATTTGCGGGCGTCGGCGAAAGATCGAGAGAAGGCAACGACCTCTGGCGCGAAATGAAAGAGAGCGGAGTTCTCGAAAAGACGGCGCTCGTTTTCGGCCAGATGAATGAGGCTCCGGGCGTCAGAATGAGAGTGGCCCTCACCGGTCTCACAATGGCGGAATATTTCAGGGATAAAGAAAACAGGGATGTTCTTCTCTTCATTGATAATATTTTCAGATTCGTGCAGGCGGGCAGCGAAGTATCCACCCTGCTCGGCAGAATGCCTTCTGCGGTCGGTTATCAGCCGACACTCGCCGAGGAGATGGGAGATCTGCAGGAAAGAATCACTTCAACCGAAAACGGCTCAATCACCTCCGTTCAGGCGATTTATGTTCCTGCGGACGACCTGACCGACCCCGCTCCGGCCACTACATTCGCTCACCTTGACGCCACCACGGTTCTCAGCCGTAAAATCGCCGAGGAGGGCATTTATCCCGCTATCGACCCGCTCGCTTCCACCTCGAATATACTTTCGGCCGAAACTGTCGGCGAAGAGCATTACAGAGTTGCCAGAGGAGTTCAGGAAGTAATTCAGAAATACATAGAGCTTAAAGATATTATAGCCATTCTCGGTATGGAGGAGCTCAGCGACGAGGACCGCCTGACAGTATCGAGGGCGAGAAAGGTTCAGAGATTCCTCTCACAGCCTATGTTCGTTGCCGAAAAATTCACCGGTCTTGAGGGAAAATATGTTTCCCTCAGCGATACAATCAGCGGTTTTGCGGCAATTATCGACGGAAAATGCGACGATATGCCCGAGGAAGCATTGTATAACGTCGGAACGCTTGAAGAGGCTCAGAGCAAAGCTGAGAGGCTCCTGAAGGGTGATTTGCAATGAACGGATTCATGCTGAAGATAATTTCACCCGATGAAACGCTATTTGACGGCGTTTGCGATTCGCTGGTTTTCACCGCTTCGGACGGAAAATACGGAATCATGCGCGGGCACTCCCCCGTCACCGCATCCGTCACCGCAGGCAAAATAAAAATCCTCTCGGGCGGAGAGGAAAGAATAATAGAAACCGGCTGCGGAATACTGCATTTTGAAAACAACAACGCAATAATAGTTACTGAATAAAAAAAGACCTGCCTCGCAGGTCTTTTTTGTTACATCTTTTCGGGAACCGTGATTTTGAACATATTCAGAATGTTTGCAAGAACGGTCTTTACGCAGAGGCAGAGTGAAAGCCTTGCGTTTCTGAGTGATTCATCATCGCAGTTGACACGGCATGCGTTATAGAATTTGTGGAAGAGCGTTGCGAGCTCAACAGCATATTTCGTGATTCTCGCGGGATCGTAGTTTCTGGCGGAAATCACAACCTGGTCAGTAAACGAAGCAAGATGTCTGATAAGATCCTTTTCTTCTTCCTCTTTAAGTAGCATCAGCTCGGGAAGGGTGCAGTTTCTGTAAGCCTTCCCCTCCTCCTCGAGTTTCCTGAAGATG
>JAFZOE010000122.1 GCA_017552845.1 Clostridia bacterium | reverse complement strand
TTATCCGAATACGCAACTAAAGCAAGAGAATCGAAGGGAAGAGAATATCCTGAAGACGAATGCGATCTAAGGACCTGTTTTCAGAGAGACAGAGACAGGATTATTCATTCCAGCTCTTTCCGCAGATTAAAACATAAAACGCAGGTCTTTCTCTCTCCCGAGGGCGATTACTACCGCACGCGCCTGACCCACACTCTCGAGGTGGCGCAGATTGCCGATACGATTGCCGATGCGCTCAGGCTCAACCGCGACCTGACCTGCGCCATAGCGCTCGGCCACGATCTGGGTCATACTCCGTTCGGCCACGCTGGCGAGAGAGCTCTTGCCGCAGCCTGCCCCTACGGATTCAAGCATTATGAGCAGAGCCTCAGAGTGGTTGATAAAATTGAGAAAAACGGCGAGGGACTTAATCTTACTCACGAAGTGCGAAACGGCATAGTCCGCCATACAAACGGCGAGCCGGCGGAAACGCTCGAGGGCAGGATAGTCCGCCTCTCCGACAGGATTGCCTATATAAATCATGATATTGACGACGCCAAGGCGGCGGGTATACTCACCGAGGACGATATTCCCGTTGAAATCAGGGATGTGCTCGGCTATTCTAAATCCGCGAGGATAAACACCCTCGTAAAAGACTGCATTCAGAGCAGCGAAGAGGATATCATACTTTCGCCCCAGATTCAGATGGTTTTCGATATGCTCCATAATTTCATGTTCGACGCCGTCTATACGAATCCCGCCTGCAAGAGCGAAGAGGGCAAGGCGCAGGAAATGATTTCCATGCTCTATGATAAATTCTCAAAATATCCCGAGCTTATGCCGGATTTATATATCAGAACCGCAAGGACCGAAGCCCCCGAAATCGCGGCCTGTGATTTTGTGGCAGGCATGACGGACCGCTATGCGGTGAAGGTTTTCAACGATATGTTCGTCCCGAAGGGATGGGCGAATATCTGAGAGGTGCAAAATGAAGAATATAATCAAAACACTTATACCGCTCTTCGCGGTGTTCCTCGTCTTCGTCTGCGTGATAAGCGTTTCGGCGAGCTGGAATTCCGATGTCGGCGGCGGAAAGAAAGTCCCCGTCGGGAGCGACGAACCGTTTGTCGTCTCGTCATATCTCGGCGTTGACTCCCTCTACAGCGCGGAGAATTCAAGTTATTCGAGTGCCGAACTTGTTACAAGATTCTATAAGGAGGCCTACGGCCTGAATATTTCGACCGGTGCAAACGGCCCGGTTATGAATACAAAGGGCTATGCCTTCAAGACTCCGAACACTCCTGCCCAGGGCGATATCGTCTATTCTCCATCCACAGGCAGATGGGCGATAGTCAAGAGCGCTTCGAGGAGCTCGCTTGTTCTCTTTGAGCAGGATACGGTTGCCGACGGCAAGGCGGCGGTTGACAGAGTTGCAAAATATCCTTCCGATTCCTATGCCGTGTATTCGCCGAGAGCGCTGACCGGCTCTGCCTTCCCCGAGCTTAAGAACGCCGACACGGGAGCACTCGTGCTGACCGCAAACGGAAGGTATTCGGAGACCACCTCTCCCGCCGCGCAGACGACTTCGAAGGCGGATGACACGACAGATTCAACCACAAAGAAGGATAAGACGACTGCTCCCAATGAATCCACTTATAAGGATAACAGCAGCGTCGCCTATACCACCTATAAAAATCCCGATACCACCGCCGCCCCCGCGAAGCCTTTATTCACAACAGCACCGATGCCATCGGGCTACGAGGAGTTCTTTACCTCAGGCAAGGAGACCGATGTTTCGGATGAATCGGCGTCAACGGATTATTCCGAGCTCAATCCCTATGAGGAATATGAGACCCGCGAGATAATCACGGCTCCCGCTCCGCAGGAGGAGAAAAAGCCGCTTGACCCGACCTTGATTTTTGGCATCGCCGTTATCGGCGGAATAGTATTCATCACCGCCGCTGGTATTCTTGCAGGCGTTGCAATCAAGAAGCGCGAAGATGACGACGACGATTGATAAATAATGAAAAATTCGGTGAAGGGAGTGAGGAAATACGGCCATCAGCAGGGAATATATACAGAATCTGCACGACAGAGCGGATATTGAGGAAGTGATTTCCTCCTATGTTTCGCTTCGCCGGACAGGCAAAAATCTTAAAGGGCTCTGCCCGTTTCACAGCGAAAAGACGCCGTCATTCACGGTATTTCCCGATACGAAATCCTTCTATTGCTTCGGCTGTCAGGCATCGGGCGACGTCATAAGCTTTGTGATGAGGATGGAGAATCTCGACTATGTCGAGGCGGTCAAATCACTCGCGACGAGATTCAATCTGCCTCTTCCGGATGACGGTTTCGATGACAGCGCCGCAAAGCTCAGAATGAGAGTCCTCTCCGCAAACAGAGAGGCGGCAAAGTTCTTCAATTCGCAGCTATACAAGCCCGAGAATAAAAGGGCTCTCGACTATTTTCTCAAAAGAGGACTGACCAAGAAGACCATAACCCATTTCGGTCTCGGCTATGCACCGGACAGCTGGGATTCGCTCAGAAATCATCTGCATTCACTCGGCTACAACGACCGCGAGCTCATTCTTGCAAACCTCGCCGTCAAAGGGAAAAAAGGCGGATGCTACGACAGTTTCAGAAACAGAGTCATGTTTCCGATTCTCGATCTCAGAGGCAACGTCGTCGCATTCGGCGGCAGGGTGATGGATGACTCAAAGCCCAAGTATATCAACACCTCCGACACGCCGGTATATAAAAAAGGCGAAGGAGTGTTCGCTCTGAACTTCGCGAAGAACGCTCCCGAGGTTGACGGCAGAAAAAGGCTGATTCTCGTTGAGGGATATATGGATGCCATCGCGCTTCATCAGGCGGGCATTCCCCATGCGATAGCTTGCCTCGGAACGGCTTTCACACCCGATCAGGCGAATCTGCTCTCACGCTATGCCGACGAGCTCTATGTCTGTTATGACAATGACGGCGCGGGCAGAAACGCGGTAAACAAGGCTCTGCCGATTCTGAGAAAGACGGGTCTTAAAATCAAGGTCGTGCTAATGGAGGGCGGCAAAGACGCCGATGAGATAGTCCGCTCGTCGGGCAAAGAGGCGTTTCTCGCGATGCTCAACAGAGCAAATAATGAAATCGAGTATAAACTCAAAACCGAGCTCGAAAAGCACAATACGGCTACCGATGACGGCAGAGTGAAATACCTCGCCGCCGCCGCTGAGATTCTGGCAGGCGCAAATCCTATTGAAAAAGAGATTTACGCATCCCGCCTCGCCGAAGAATTCTCGGTCAGCAAGGATGCCATAATGACGCAGATAAGATCTGCAACTTTCAGGCAGTTCAAAAAGCGGCAGACCGAGCGAAAAAAAGAGCTCGACACCGCTTCAAAAAAGACTTTTGAAGATAAGAGCAACCCTGAAATGAAAGGAAATCTCGAAGCGGCGAAAGCGGAGGAAACGCTGATTGCCTCGCTGATGAGAAATCCCGATTTTTACAGGCAGCTGAAGGATGAATTCTCGCCGGATGATTTCGTGACGGAATTCAACAGGCGCGTGATAAAGCATCTGATTGAGCTTATCGACGGCGGATATTCCACCGATCTTTCGATGTTCACTCAGGATTTCACTCCTCAGGAGCTTGATACAATAGGCCGTATCGCAATGAAGGCGGCAAATCTCGCAAATACCCTAAAGGAATGCCGAGACTGCATTGCGGTTATCAAAAAAACACAGCCGCCCGGAGACGAGGATGTCAAAAACATGACAGACGAAGAATTCCGGAAAGCTATCGAAAATATGAAATAACGGGAGGACAAATTAAAATGGAAAACAACGAAAAAAACGGCAACCCCTTCAAGAAACTCATTGAAAAAGGCAAGGCAACCGGCAAGCTGACCGCCCAGCAGATTGACGAGGCGATGCTCGACCTGAATATCGAGGTTGAGGCGCTTGATAAGCTCTATGAGGCTCTCGAGGCCGAGAATATCGAAATAGTCGACGATATGGCGAGTGGCGATTTTGAGGATTTTGACCTCGATACCCCGAAGACTCCCGAGATGGGCGTTGTCGATGAGAAAAATGTAAATATCGAAGATCCCGTTAAGGTCTATCTCAAGGATATCGGCAAGGTTCCGCTTCTCACGCCCGAGGAGGAAATTGAGCTCGCAATCAGAATAGCTTCCGATGACAAGAGCGCAAAGCAGCGTCTCGCGGAGGCAAACCTGCGTCTCGTCGTTTCAATTGCAAAGAGATATGTCGGCAGAGGCATGCAGTTCCTCGATCTAATTCAGGAGGGCAACCTCGGCCTCATCAAAGCAGTTGATAAATTCGATTATACCAAGGGCTTCAAATTCTCGACCTATGCCACCTGGTGGATAAGGCAGGCAATCACCAGAGCCATTGCCGACCAGGCGAGAACCATCAGAATTCCCGTTCACATGGTTGAAACCATCAACAAGGTCAAGAAGACCAGCAGCCAGCTGCTTCATAAGAACGGCAGAGACCCGACCGCAGAGGAGATTGCCAAGGAGCTCGGCATGTCTGTTGATAAGGTCAGGGATATAATGAGAGTCGCTCAGGAGCCCGTTTCGCTTGAAACCCCGATAGGCGAGGAGGAGGATTCCCACCTCGGCGATTTCATTCCCGATGACGATGCTCCCGCTCCGGCGGATGCCGCTTCGATGATGCTTCTCAAGGAGCAGCTCGATGAAGTTCTCAAAACCCTCCAGCCCAGAGAGGCTCAGGTGCTCCGTCTGCGCTTTGGTCTTGAGGGAGGTCATCCGCATACCCTCGAGGAAGTCGGCGCCGAATTCAACGTCACCCGTGAGCGTATCCGTCAGATTGAGGCGAAAGCTCTGCGCAAGCTCCGCCATCCTTCCCGCAGCAAAAAGCTCAAGGATTATCTCGAATAATTCAGGCAAATTATCAAATGTGTCTGATAAATGTTACATTTATGTAATATTTCTCTTGACTTTATATTTCTTAAGTGGTAATATAGCGGCACCAAAGGCAGAAGGAACACTGCCGCGGGAGTATTATGAAAGGATTGATTTACTATGAAAAAGATACTTGCACTTGTTCTTGCTCTTATAATGGCATTCTCAGCCTTCACCATGGCTTTCGCGGAGGGCGATGCTACTCCTCCTGCAAATGAAGATGAAGTAGTTGAAACGACAAACTTCGATCTTATCGCAACTATCAAGGGCATCCTTGACAAAATCACCGGCGTTTTCTCAAACAGCGGTGACATCCTTGCTCAGATTGAGGGCATAATCAACCAGATTAAGGAATTCATTGCAAGCTTTACCGGCGGTGAAGCAGCAAATGTTCTCGGTATTGTTGATGAGCTCGAAGCAAAGATCGGCTCCTTTACTCTTGCAAGCGACATCCTTTCCTATGTTAAAGGTCTTATCACAAGCCTTAAGCAGAAGATCAAGGATCTCTACGCCGGCAACAGAGAGACCGTAGTTGAAGAGACCGTAGCTGAAGCTCCTTCAGACACAGGTTCATCTTCCGTAGCCGGTATTGCTGCTTTCGCAGCTGTTTCAGGAGCAGCCGCAGCAGCATACGTCTGCACCAAGAAAAGAGCAGCATAAAGACAATTAACCAAACGAACGGTCGCCTTTACGGCGGCCGTTTTGTTTGCGGCTTTGAAATTTCTGCTTGACAATTTAAAAATACTCTGTTATAATCTCCCTTGCAATTGCGGATGTAGCTCATCTGGTAGAGCGCCACCTTGCCAAGGTGGAGGTAGCGAGTTCGAGCCTCGTCATCCGCTCCAGAAAGACCTCGTTCTCCGGAACGAGGCTTTTTTATAAGATGGTTTTATATTCTGTAAAACGGGGTAATAATATGAAAAACATTTCAAAAAAACTTACCGCCCTTATCTTCGCGCTGGTATTGGGGCTGGCCTATGTGCCTTGTGTTACCGCTTATGCGGTGGAAAGTTCTCCGCAGCTTGACGATCCCGCGCATCAGTATCTTGAGGATAACGCGGTGCTCGGCTACAAATACAATTCCGAGCAGGATTATTATTACTGTGACAGCCCGAATTCCTGGCAGAAGCAGTATGGTTATACGCGCATCTATGATCTCATCGCGCCCAATGTTCTGCTCGAATACGACTATGCCAGAGTGCATTTTGAGTATCAGGGAATCGACTGGCTCGTTCAGCTCTGGAAGGGGCAATACGGCTTGCTGTTTTTCGGCTCCGAGGTCGGAGTTTATACAAAAGAGCATACAGACGAAGAGGATTCATATACCACTCACTATGACTGCGCCGATGAAGATGACTGGCTGAAGATTAAGACGGTCATGTATCACGACGAGGTCGGCGACGGCTACTATAAAAAATGCCTTGAGACGCCCTATGAAGAAACCTGGTGGAGCACCGGCTTCAAGCGCGGCCATCTCAGACAGCAGGAGCCCGCGAAAGAGCTGCGCCAGGAGGGAATTATCACCCTTAAAAGCCCCGAAATGGCCGAGGCCTTTGCCGCGGCGTTTGAGGATTGCGGATTCAAAAGAGCCGAATCGCTTGAGAATCTCGGACTCGACAGCTTCTTTGTTGACGGCGCGGATGTTCACT
>JAFZOE010000121.1 GCA_017552845.1 Clostridia bacterium | reverse complement strand
TTCGGTATTCTGTTTTTCGAGTTTTGAGCCGAGCTCGGTCCTCACTGAATTCTGCCCCGCGGTGAATTCCCTGCGCGAGCGCTCGAATTCGGTATCTATCCTCGCCGAGAAATCGTTTACCTTATCCTCGATATCCTCAATTCTCGCAGAATCCGTGCCCGTATTCTTCCTGGAAAGCAGCACAATCACGAGCAGGATAACCGTCAGGATTATCGATACGGATGACAGAATTATAAAAACAATGTTATCCAGAGCATACACCCCCATATTACATTATAATTATTATAATATTAACATATTGAATTCAAATAATCAATAACTTTTTGTGCAATTCGGGAAAGGGGGCTCAAAAGCATTTGCATTTTTTGCGATTGTGTGTATAATTGAAACGACAGGAGGATATTCGTTATGATCGGAATAATCGGAGCAATGAAAATAGAAATCGAGAAGACCGAGGCTCTTCTCGAAAATAAATCGGAAAAAACCGTCTCGGGAATAAGATTTGTCTCGGGCACGCTTCACGGCAGGGAAATAGTCACCGCCGTGTGCGGAATCGGCAAGGTCGCCGCGGCCATCTGCACCGAGGCCATGATACTTGAATACAAGCCCGAGTGCATCATCAATACAGGTGTTGCCGGAGGGCTCGCGGATGACATCGACGTCTGCGATGTCGTAATCGCGGAATCCCTTGTGCAGCATGACATGGACACCACTGCGATAGGCGACGCTCCCGGCCTGATTTCGGGCCTGAATACAGTATATATACCGACTGATGAGAAGGTCGATTCCGCTCTTGAATCGGCGGCGGAAACGGCGGGAGATTTCAAAGTCAAACGCGGAAAAATCGCCTCGGGCGACCAGTTCATCGCCGACGCGGGCAGGAAGGATTTCATCATCAGAACCTTCGGCGCATCCGCCTGCGAAATGGAGGGCGCATCCATCGCCCAGGTCTGTTATTCGAACTCGATGCCCTTCGGAGTAGTCAGGGCAATCAGCGACAGAGCCGACGGCAGCGGCCATATCGATTACTCTCAGTTCCTGCCGCTCGCCGCGGAAAATGCCGCGAAAATCATCGAAAACTTCGTGAAATTATACAAATAAAATATCGAAATTTCTACACGGTAAAGGTGCTCTTCACGGGGCATCTTTTCTTTTTGGAATTATTGTCAGAATTTATAGAAAAATTCCGCCTTTCTTAAATATTTTGTTGACACTGCATAATTAATCTGTTAAAATAAATTTATTATATTGGGCATCATATATCTATATGATGTAACAGGAGGAATTCAAAATGAATGATCAGAAGACCCTTGCGTATATCAACCTTTACGCTGTTCTGGGCGCTCTCGAAAACCTCTGCGAACTTGCTCCCGAGGCCGGTGAAATCCTCACCAACAAAAAGCCGATTTCAATTGGTTTTGAGGTAAAGGGCGGCCCGAGCGCAACCCTCACCTTCTATCAGGGCAAGTGCAGAATGGAACAGGGCTGCAGGAACTGCGACGTCAAGCTGCCGTTCAGCTCATGCGAGAAATTCAACGGCCTGATTGACGGCACCGTAACACCCGTCCCAACCAAAGGATTCACCCACATCGGATTCCTTCTTAAGGATTTCACGAAGCTCACCGATCTTCTCAATAAGTATATGAGACCTTCGGAAGAGGATATGAAGGATCCCGATTTCTACAGAATCAACACCGAGCTCACCCTCTATGTTGTCGGCGTGGCAATCGCGCAGGTCGGCAATAACGACGAGATAGGCAAATTCTCCGCCGATCATATTCCCGATGGCAGCATCATGATTGAAATCAAGAACGGCCCCGCAGTTGAAATCATCGCGAAGAACCACCGCCTTCTCTGCCTCAAGAAGAGACCCGAAAAATACCGCTGCTCAATGGTATTCGATTCCTACGAAACAGCCAATGACCTCTTCAACGGAAAAGTCAACGCCATTGTCTGCATAGGCACGGGCAAGGTTGAAATGCACGGCCTCAACGGCATGCTCGATAATGTGAACCGCATACTCGACCGTGTCGCGCTCTATCTTGGTTAAGGAGGAATTGAAAATGAGTAAAACATTTCCGCTTTATGATGTTACAAAATCAGACGAGATGTATGCAAGAGCCGTCAAGGTAATTCCCTCCGGCGTTTACGGTCATCTCGGCCCCGCAGAAGGTCAGTTCATTCCCGTCAGCCGCTGGCCCAAATTCTCAGAGAAGGCAAAGGGCTCCTATTTCTGGGATGTCGACGGCAACAGATATATCGATTATATGTGCGCTTACGGCCCGAATGTTCTCGGTTACAACGATCCCGATGTTGACGCGGCCGCAATCAAGCAGATTGAGCTCGGCAACTGCACCACCTCGCCCGGCAAGATCATGGTCGAGTGCGCGGAGCTGCTTGTCGATACGGTCAAGAGCCCCGACTGGGCGTTCTTCGCAAAGAACGGTAACGACGCGACAATGGGCGCCATCCTCACCGCGAGAGCTCATACCCACCGCAAGAAGCTGATATTCTTCAACGGCTTCTATCACGGCACCTCACCCTTCGTTCAGAAGATTGACTATCCCGGCATCGTTCCCGGCGATGTTGAAAACAATATATATGTAAACTGGGATGATATTGAGGGCTTCAAGAAGGTCTGCGAGGAGAACAAGGGCGAAATCGCCGCTCTCATCGCTCAGCCCTATGACCACGGCAACTTCTATGACAACAAATTCCCCAAAGAGGGCTTCTGGCAGGAAATCAGAAAGATCTGCACCGATGAAGGCATTGTCCTCATCGTTGACGATGTCCGCGCGGGCTTCCGCCTTGATATTCAAGGCTCCGACCATTTCTTCGGATTTGAAGCGGATATCCTCTGCTTCTGCAAGGCTCTCGCAAACGGCTATAATATGAGCTGTTTCATGGGCAAGGAATTCCTTATGAGCGCGGCTTCGAGCCTCTCCTACACCGGCTCATACTGGATGAGCTCCGTTCCGTTCGCAGCCTGCATCGCCTGCGTCAACAAGCTCAAGGCAATCGACGCTCCCAAACTCTTCAAGGAGCTCGGCACCAAGCTGACCGACGGCTTCAAAGAGGCAGGCAAGGCAAACGGCTTCGATCTCATCGTTTCCGGCGCTCCCGCCCTCTTCTATCTCAGAATCGCGAATGATGACAGCATGATGCTTCATCAGGAGTGGATTGCGGAATGCGTCAACAGAGGCCTCTTCCTCGCTTCGCACCACAACCACTTCATCAACGCTTCGCTGACCGACGAGGATATCAAGGAATCCATCGAAATCGCCGAGGATGCCTTCCACGCAGTCAAGAAGAATCACCCCGAACTGTAATTTGTAATTATTTAAGGAGGAATAATTATGGCTTTATCAAAACAGGAATGGCTTGACCTCGAAAAAAAGGTCAATGACCTTCGCCACCTGACCCTTCAGACTACGGTCTGGGCGGGCAGCGGCCACCTCGGCGGCGGTATGTCCGTGCTCGATCTTCTCACTGTTCTCTATTACAAGTATCTCAACATCAAGGTTGACGATCCCAAGTGGGAAGACAGAGACAGATTCATCCTTTCAAAAGGTCATGCAGCCATTGCCTACGCTCCCGTGCTCTGTGACAAGGGCTTCAACGATCCCGAAATGCTCAAGACCTTCAACCTCTCCGGCTCGAAGATGGGTATGCACCTCGACTCAAACAAGGTCGTAGGCGTTGACGCTTCCACCGGTTCACTCGGCCACGGCGCATCAATCGCCGCAGGCACCGCTCTCGCAGCGAGAATTCTCGGCAAATCCTACCTTACTTATATAGTCACCGGCGACGGCGAGCTTGATGAAGGCTCAAACTGGGAAGCTTTCATGACAATGAATCACTATAAGCTTTCCAATTGCATCGTTTTCGTTGACAGAAACCACAATATGATCGACGGCAACACCGAAGACGTCATGGCTCTCGAGCCGCTCGCAGATAAATTCGTCGCATTCGGCTTCAACACCGTAACCGTTGACGGCAATAATATCAAAGAGCTCTGCGATGCAATCGATGCCGCAATCGAGCGCTCAAAAGAGGCTCAGGCTCCGACCTGCATCATCATGGATACGCTCAAGGGCGCAGGCCTTACCAGCGTTCAGGGCGATTACCATACTCACTACATGGCAATCGACGATCCCACTTTCGAGAAATACAATGCAGAACTTGACGCTTATTATGCCGAGCGTGTAGCGCGCGCAGAAAAGGAGGCTGAATAATATGGCAGGCGGATTTGTATATAACGCAATAGACCAGACCGAAGTTGCAACAGCCGAAATTTACGGCAAGGCAATAGCGGATATTATGCTTAATGACCCCAAGGTTGTCGCCATCACAGCCGACCTTGCAAAATCAACCAAACTCGGCGATGTTCTCAAGGTTTGCCCCGAGAGAGTCATCAATGTAGGTATAGCGGAGCAGGATATGATGGGCGTTGCCGCAGGTATGGCAAAAGCCGGCATCATCCCCTTCGTTTCGGGCTTCTCCGCATTCTGCTCAATGAGAGCATGCGACCAGCTTCATACCGACATCTGCTATCAGAAAGCAAATGTTAAAATCGTTGCCACCCATTCGGGCACTTCCTTCGGCCAGGCGGGCTCCACCCACCACGCCATCGCGGACCTTGCAATCACAAGATCCCTCCCGAATCTCACCGTTATCTGCCCCGCAGACGGTTTTGAGACGGCAAACGCAGTAAACGCGGCTTACAACACCGAAGGCCCGTTCTATATCAGAATCAACCGCGGCTTCGACCTCGTTCTCTATGATAATATGGATTACGGGTTCGAGGTCGGCAAGGCTGTTACAATCAACGAGGGCACCGACATCACCGTCATCGCCTGCGGCTCCTGCGTTGCGCAGGCCAAGAAGGCGGCCGAATTCCTCAAGAATGCGGACGGTCTGAGCGTCAGAGTTCTCAATATGCATACAATCAAACCCATCGATAAAGAAGCTATTCTCAAGGCGGTTCTTGAAACCAGAAGAATCATCACGGTTGAGGATCACCTCACCACCGGCGGTCTCGGCTCGGCAGTTTCCGAAGTCGTCGTCGAGAGCGGCAAGGCCTGCGCATTCAAGATGCTCGGCCACGAATCCTTCGCAATGATCGGCCTTCAGGAAGACATCATGGCAGACGCGGGCATCGATGCCAACGGCATTATCGCCTCTGTCCGTGAGGTTATGAAGAAAGACTTCGAAGAAGATAACGACTGGGACGACGAATATTGATATCTCGTAATCCCGACACGAAAGGATGATTTATATGGCTTCAAGAGACGATATGTTTACCAATAAACTGTTTCTCTGCGGCGCTCTTCCTCTGATGAAAACGATTGCGACGGATGTTCCCGACCTCGCCAAGAAGTTTGCGAACACCCACGCGGTCATTCAGATAAGCGCGGATGATCCCGACGCCCCCGACGGCAAGTATGCCACGCATTTTGTCATCAATTCGGGCGAATGGGTAGTCCACGCCGACAAGGTCAGCGACAAAGAGCATACGGATATTGAGCTTGAATTCAAGAGCGTGGAGCAGATGAACGCCTTCTTCAAGGGCACAATCGGCCCCAAGACTCTTCCGAAAATGCACGGCGTAGCCAAGAAACCCGGCGTTTTCCTCTCTTTCATGATGGTCCTGCTCAAGATGAGCTCGCTCCTGACTGCAAAAGAGGCGCCCGAGGATGAGGATACACAGCGCCTCATGGTCAAATGCTTCTTCTATCTGCTTACCAGCGGTATCAGCACCCTGAATAAACAGGGCCACGAAGAGGTTCACGACTGGACTCTCAAGAGCCCCGACAGAGTCTATGCTCTCGCGGTTCAGGATCACCCCGAGGTTTCTGCGTTCATCAGAATCAAGGCGGGCCACTCCAAGGCCGGCAGAGGCGAATACAAGAGAGCAATGCCTTTCTTCACCCTTCGCTTCGATTCCTTCAAGAGCGCTCTCGGCACCCTCCTCGGCACAGACGATATGCTTGACGCGACCAAAAACGGCAGAATCGTAATGGACGGCGGCCCCGAATTCGGCGCCCAGTTCGGCGGATTCCTTCTCACCGTCGGCGGTTACGTTCAGTAATACTCCATAGGGTTGAATAATTGCGGCAAAGCCCTCTCCGGCGGCGGAGAGGGCTTCTTCTTATAATTAATGAATAATTGAGGCTGCCGCAAACGGCGATTAAAAAGATCAGGAGCCCTGCTGAAAAGCAGGGCTCTGACCATGGGGTTGAATTGAGGAGGGGTATTGCTTGGACTTCGGGAGTTGCGGCTCTCCCTGAGTCCGTCTTTATATTAACCGACACATATTAAGCCGGTATGAACAAAAATTAAAAAATCAGCAGACAATTTGTTAATTCGGATTTTGAAAAAAGAAGTGCTTTTCCACGCAAAGAAAAGCAAAAAGCTGTCATTCTGAGCAGATTGTCATCCTGAGCGCAGCGAAGGATCTCAATGAAAGACGTATTATAAATGCAAAAACGATAATTCTCATAAACTTGCGATTCTTCGGCGCAAGCGCCTCAGAATGACAAAACACCCTATTTCACCGTAAATCTTATTATATTCACTATATCCCTGCCTTTTTTGCTCTTGCCGGGGAGGGCGGAGATTATTATTCTGCCCTTATGGCGCAGGGAGATTTTGTCGCCCTCGGCGATTTTTTTATCGGGTTTTACGCATTCGATATCGTTGAGAAAGACGAGGCCCTTCGAAATTGCTTCGCAGGCGGACTCGCGCGAGACGCCGAAGCCGTTTTTGACTATGCTGTCAAGGCGCGGGGATGAGACGGTAAACGAATCGGGCACGCCCTCGTTTCTTGAATAGTTCTCAATATTCCACGGCTCGCAGACCTTTATATTCAGCGTGCCTCTGCCTGCGGAGGTGAGATTTTCGGCAATATATTCCGCCATCGTTTTCAGAACGGCGATGTGGCAGCCTTCCTTTGAAACCATGATGTCGCCGGTCGTGTCGCGGCTGATTCCGAGGCCCATCAGCGCGCCGAGATAATCGCGGTGGGTGAGTTCTTTTGAAAATTTGTCTTTTTTGATTTCGAGAATTGAAACAGGGCAGTCGTCGGGCGAATTCTCAAAGAATTCCGTAAGAGCGGCATAATCCAGAGCCTCGATATATTCGGGCAGAAAAACCGCGATGCTGCGCTCGACCTCCTCAAATCCTCCGTAGAATACGCGCCGCACACCGTAAGGCAGGCGCAGGCCGGCCGCGAGCGATTTTTCGTGCATATCAAGGAATTTTGAGCAGGTTATCATCTGATTTGAGGCGCACTGCTCCGCCTTTTCCGCCAGAAAAGAAGTCAGAATTCTGTCGTCAGGCGTCATTTTCATATACCTTTAAGATTTCGCCGACAAACATCTTATGCATATCGCCGCCGGCATACATCCCGCTTATTGACGGATCGATGAAACCCGCCGCCTCAATTTCCTGCGAGGCGGCAACCCTGCAGACGAGCGTATATTTCGCCTCGGCATAGGTCACGGCGCCGTCTGTGAAAACGGGCGTGAATCCCGATTCGGCGGTCTTGTCGGTGTCCCTGCCGCTCTTTGAGCCGTAAATTCTGCCGAGCGCGCCCTTGTATTTTTCATCATAGAATGAGAGCGTGAAAAGTCCGCCGTTTTCAAGGAATTCATAGGTGTATCTCGAATGGCGGATGAAAATGAAAGCCGCGTCCATATTCCAGATTTCGCCGAGCGCGCCCCAGCTGACGGTCATTGAGTTGAATTTTTCCTCGTTTCCCGCGGTCACGAGCCCCCAGCAGTCGTTGATGAGCTCAGTCGCGCTTTTCTTTATATCTCTTATGTTTATTTCTTTCATGGAAATTCCTCCCATAATTTATAAGTCCATTATATAATTTTTAACCGAAAAAATAAAGGGATAATTTCAAAACTATTGACTTTATTATTCTGTTATGATAAAGTTTAAGAGCAAGTTAATATTAAAATCGGAGGGTTATTTATGAAAAAAAGAATAATTGCACTCGTTCTGGCAACTCTTATCGCGGCTCTCACCTTCGGTCTCGCCGGCTGCGGCTCAAAGACCGATGACGGCAACACCACCACGGCTGCCGACGGCACCGCTCCCGCCAAGACATTCACAATGGGCATCGACCCCGAGTATCCACCGTTCAGCTATCTCGGCGAAGACGGCGAATACACCGGCTTTGATGTTGAAGTCTGCAAAGCGGTCTGCGCCAAACTCGGCTGGGAATTCAAAGTATTTGCAGTCAACTGGGATG
>JAFZOE010000120.1 GCA_017552845.1 Clostridia bacterium | reverse complement strand
CTTGCTATGATGAAATATGAGGTCAAGGATATCCGCCTCTTCAACAGCGGCAATCTCAAGGAACTCTCGCAGTTCACCGATGTTTCGTTCACTCATCCCGAAGAGAGCAAGGAGGCGTAAGAGATGTTTGTATCAATTAACTGGATTAAAGAATATGTCAATCTTGACGGTCTCGATGTCAAAAAGCTTATAAATACCTTTACGCTTGCTACCGCCGAGGTTGAGGATGTCTATGTAAAAGGCGCCGATATTGAGAATGTTGTAGTCGGCGAAATCAAATCCGTTGAGGAGCATCCCGAATCAAAGAAACTTCATCTTCTCAAAGTTGACGCCGGTTCAAAAGTCGCGAATATCGTCTGCGGCGCCCCGAATGTCAGAGAGGGTATGAAAATCGCGCTTGCACTCGCTCCCGCAAAGGTTCCCGCCGGTGAAATAATCGTCACTAAGGTTGCGGGCTATGAGAGCGAAGGCATGTGCTGCTCGGGCAAGGAACTCGGCATCAGCGACGATCACAGCGGCATTCTTGAGCTTCATACCGATGCCCCCAACGGCACCGATATCAAGAGCATTTATCCGATTGATGATATAATCTTTGAGGTTGACAATAAGTCCCTTACCAATCGTCCCGATCTCTGGGGTCATTACGGTATAGCGAGAGAATTCGCGGCTCTTACCGGCAGAGAACTTAAGCCTCTGAAGCTCGGCGATTTAAGCTATGACGGCGATTATCAGGTTCCTGTCAGAATCGGCAGGGAAGACCTTGTTTACAGATATACCGCTCTCAAAATGGATAACATTACTGTCAACGAGAGCCCTCTCGATATGCAGATCCGCCTCTATTACTGCGGAATGAGAGCTATCAATCTGCTCGCCGATGTCACCAACTATATTATGCTTGAAATCGGTCAGCCGACCCACGCTTTCAATGCCAACATGATAGATGCTATCGCTGTCGATACTCCGAAGGCTCCCTGCAAATTCACCACCCTCGATTCCGTCGAGAGAGATATCGATGAGAATACCCTGATGATTTACAATAACGATACGCCCGTAGCCATCGCCGGCATTATGGGCGGTCTCGATTCCGAAATAGTCGAGGATACGGGCGCCGTAGTGCTTGAGAGTGCCTGCTTTGACGGTGTCAGTGTCCGCAAATCCTCATCCCGTCTCGGCCACCGCACCGATTCGAGCGCCAGATATGAAAAAATGCTCGATCCCGAGCTTACAATGGACGCTGTCGGCAGATTCGTTGATATAGTCAAGTCCGTTGATCCCGGCGCAAAGGTTGCTTCAAAAGTAAATGATAATTATGTCTGTCACTATGATAAGATTTCGCTCACCTTCGATAAGGCTTATGTCGATAAATATACCGGAATCGAAATCAGCGATGAGAGAATAGTCCATACGCTGACCGCTCTCGGCTTCGGAGTAAAGCAGGATGGCGAAGTATTCACCGTCGATGTTCCTTCATGGAGAGCTACCAAGGATGTCACTATCAAGGCCGATATAATCGAGGAAATAACGAGAATCTACGGCTACGATAATTTCATGATTACCACCACCAAGAGCCCGCTCAAGCCCGTTCATCACGATTACGGCAGGGTTGAGGATGAGGAAATCAAGGATATCCTTGTCAAGAAATATGCGCTTCACGAGGTCCATTCCTACGTCTGGCAGGACGGCCGCAAGTTCAAGAAGCTCGGCATAGATATTGAAGATAATGTCAAGGTTCTCAATATCGAGAATTCCGAAAACGGCAATCTCAGAAATTCAATGCTCCCGACTCTGCTTGTTATGGCGAGCGAGAATAAAGACTTCGCCGATGACTATGGCCTTTTTGAAATCGGCAGAGTGGTTGACGGAGTAAAAGAAGACGGAACTGCGAATGAGAGAAAGCATCTCGGAATCGTT
>JAFZOE010000119.1 GCA_017552845.1 Clostridia bacterium | reverse complement strand
CGTTTTCGTCCGTGCCGTTGAATCTGAGCCAGGTGACATTGAGCGGGCCCGATACATTCCAGGTCAGCTTGTCGCCGCGGACTACCTCGGTCGCACTTATTGTCGGAGTGAATCTTGAAGTTTCGGTAAATACCGGTGTATAGGTAACATCCGCTTCGGCGGGAGTAATCGCATCTGCCGGGCAGACATTTCCGTTTCCGTCATCCCAGCCGGTAAGAGGATAGGTATACTGATCCGTCATGGGCTTCGAAGGAGCTTCAAAGTTGAGCTCGGGAACTGCGTGCCAGCCGTATTTGCCAATCTGAAGAATGTTATCATCCGTATCAAGAAATGCGATCATTATATAAGGGAACTCCTCATAGTAGGGGCCGCGGTTGCCGTCGGAATAAGCGTGAACGGCTGCAATATCGTCTATATCAACCGATTCCATCTGAGCCATTTCCGGCCTTATAATATTTCCATCTGCGTCCTTCGTGAATTTGCCTAATGCGCAGCCTGAGCCGATTGCGTTTGCCCAGCATTCGGCGAGAGCGGTAACCTCGGCATTCTCAGAGATGGAAATTGTGCCCACAGGCCGACCGACTATCGCGCAATGCCTGCCGAGGCCTATTGCGGCGCCGCCGTCATCACCGATAATTGTCTCCCTGAGGTCGGCTGTTGCAAGAGCGATAACTTTCGCATTGCCTCTGATAGTTATATTACAATCAAAATTTTCGGAATCATAGTTTGATTCTTTGGTTGTACCTCTGCCGGTGCCGATTCCTGCGCCGCCGCAACAACCGATTGCCGTTACATCGGCGTCGCCTTCAATTACTATATTGCCTGCGGAAGCACCGTAGCCGCCGCCTATACCTGCGGCAAAAGTATTGCCGCGCGGATAAGTTTCGGAATTGAAAATATCAAAACTGTCAAAGCTGAAATTTCCATCGTCAGAAGCCGTTGCGCGGACCGTGCCGCCTGAAATAGTGATATTGCCGCCGTTATAGAATCCGACGCCCGCAGCGACTGGTGTGCCGCCGCTTGTGCCGTAACCGGAGCCGATACCGGCGCCGCACGCGGTGCCGATTGCGGTTATATCACCGCCGTAAATATTGATATCGCCTGCCGATGAATGGTATCCCGAGCCGATGCCCGCGCCCTTGTCTCCGCCGGTGGCAACAATCGTGCCGCTGTATATATTGATATTGCCGGCTTTGGGGTTAAATGCGGATATGGAGCCATAACCTATGCCGCCGATGCCCGCGCTGTATTTTCCGCCGGTAACGGTAAGGGTTGAACCGTCAAAGCCGTAAATATTGACGGTCGAGCCCTCTTCGAGTTCGATACCCGCGGAAATGACATCCGGGTTGCCCGAAAGGACATTCGCGCCCTCAATGTATAGATCAACCGTAGAATTATTGCAGATTTTTATTGCCGAGGCGTAACCGGTGCCATTGTTATCGTGAGTTACGCCGGATATTGCAACGCTTTTGCTCTCATCAATTACAAGCGTTCCTTCCCAGTCGGTATAAGTTACTTCAAAAACAGAGGCACGGTTGCCGTCGGAATAAGCGTGAACAACTGCCGTACCGGCTATTTCAACCGATTCCATCAGGGCTCTGACAGGTCTTTTAATATTGCCCTCTGAGTCCTTCGTGAATTTGCCGACTGCGCAGCCTGAACCGATGGCGTTCGCCCAGCATTCGGCGAGAGCGGTAACCTCGGCATTCTCAGAGATGAAAATTGTGCCCACAGGCTGACCGACTATCGCGCAATGCCTGCCGAGGCCTATTGCGGCGCCGCCGTCATCACCGACAATTGTCTCCCTGAGGTCGGCTGTTGCAAGAGCGATAACTTTCGCATTGCCTCTGATTATGATATTACAGACATAGTTATCTGCATCATAATATGCTTCTTTGGTTGTGCCTCTGCCGGTGCCGATTCCCGTGCCGCCGCAGGAGCCGATTGCCGTTACAACGGCATTGCCTTCAATTATAATATTGCCCGAGGAAGCGCCGTAGCCGCCGCCTATACCTGCGGCAAAAGAATCCTCGCGCGGATAAGTTTCGGAATCAAAAATATCGAAACTGTCAAAGCTGAAATTCTCATCGGCGGAAGACGTTGCACGGACCGTGCCGCCTGAAATAGTGATATTTCCGCCGTTATAGAATCCGACGCCCGCAGCGACTGGTGTGCCGCCGCTTGTGCCGTAACCGGAGCCGATTCCGGCGCCGAAGCCTTTGCCGATTGCGGTTATGTCACCGCCGTATATGTTGATATCGCCTGCGGATGAATGGTATCCCGAGCCGATGCCCGCGCCCTTGTCTCCGCCTGTCGCAACAATCGTGCCGCTGTATATATTGATATTGCCTGCTTTGGGGTTTAATGCGGATACGGAACCATAACCTATGCCGCCGATGCCCGCGCCTAAATAACCGCCGGTAACGGTAAGACTTGAGCCGTCAAAGCCGTAAATATTGACGGTTGAGCCCTCTTCGACTTCGATACCCGCGGAAATGACATCCGGGTTGGCCGAAAGGACGTTCGCACCATCAAAGTAAAGATCGACTGTCGAATTATTGCAGATCTTAATCGCCGAGCCATAGGTTGTGCCGTTGTTATCGTGAGTTGCGCCGGAAATCCTGACGGACTTGCTCTCGTCGATTACAAGCGTTCCTTCCCAGTCGGTATAAGTCTCCATTGATTCAAACGGATCGGGTATGACAAGAGTCAGGGTGATTGAGCCGGATTCGCCTGCGACATTAGGCACGTCGGTATTCCACTCGCTGTCATAAACAAGCTCGCCCGTATAGGTGCCGGGGGCCGCGGCGGCGTAATCTTCCGGGTCAATCCACACTGACATTATAAATATAGCTTCCTGTGAATGATAACTATTGCTTATATCTTTTCTGTCTGCCGCGCCGAAATGAAATTCTTCATCCACGAGGAAAGGAATGCTGCTGCCGTTTCCGCCGGTCAGAGTGCCCGCGTTCATACAGAAATTGATTCTATTTGCCTGATATGTTCTGTTTCCATAGGTTACATTCCCGAGAAAAAGCGAATCAAACGAGCAGAGAATATCGGTGTATCCGCTGTTTTCGATTGTATATTCGGACGGGGATAAGCTGTAAGAAGCCGGACCTTTTCTCCACTTCGCGGTGAATACAATGTCCGTGACGCCGGAGGGGAAAGTATTATAAAAGGTGGCGCCCTGCCAGCCGTCAAACCCATATCCCGCGGGGGCGGTGAAAGAATCAGGAACATAATTTTTATTAAATCTGAATCCCATTTCACCGTTATCCTCGAGATAGAACTGAAAATCCTGAGCATCGTGCCAGCCCGGGAATTCGGTCTGGTCGGATGAGCGGTAAACTATCGGCTCGCCGCTGCCCTCACCCGGGTCAAGGGTGACGGTGTAAACGGTATCGGCCGAGGCGGTCATCCCGCCGACGGCGATAGTGCCGAGCACAAGCAGGAGCGAGAGAAGGATGGATAATGATTTCCTTAAAGTTTTCATAATTGCCTCCTTGAAAAAATGTATGTAAATGAATAATTAACACTTTGATTTTGTCATTCCGTGGCGAACGCCGAAGAACCGCAGATAAAGAGTGCTGTTTTAGTGAGATCCTTCGCTGCGCTCAGGATGACAATTAATCGCCACACCCGTCACGGCTTATATCCTTTTCGCCGTGCCACCCTCTCCGTTCCCGGAGAGGGCCACGAGCGGATTGTTTTGATTATACAATGCTCACGCATATAATCCCGGCAGCAATGCGCAGGAATTATTTATTCTTTTCGTAAATGACCTTGAGGCCTTTGAGAATCAGCTCATTGTCGATAATGATATCGTGAGTGCAGTTCGGAATTATGCAGGAGACGAGGCCGCCGGTCGCTACGACTCTGGTCTCGTAGCCGAGTTCATTCCAGATTCTGTCAATCATTCCGTCCATAGCCGCGGCCTGGGCGATGATTATACCGCTCTTCATGCTGTCGACCGTATTGGTGCCGATTATCTTTTTCGGCGCCTCGAGCGCGATTCTCGGGAGCTGGGAGGTGCGGTTGACGAGGGCATCCATTGTCGCGCCGACGCCGGGCATAAT
>JAFZOE010000118.1 GCA_017552845.1 Clostridia bacterium | reverse complement strand
GTCCGTGTGGATTGATCCCGAAGTCTATAATTCCGCTGCACCCGGCACCTATACGGGCGAACTTGTTTATGACAGCGAGTGGAATGAAGGAGCTGCACAAGGCGAATCCGGCTCAATCGCTCTGACTCTCGTCATACCCGAGCCTTCTATTGGAGAGCCCTCGTTCACCGCAACTATCAGCGCAAATGAAGTCGTCCGCGGCGACAAGTTGACCTGGAATGTATCCACGCCGAAAAATGTCACCTGGCTCAGATTCAACGGCACAGACGAAAACGGCAACACATACACAACCTATTACAAATACAGCAACTATAACAAGGGCACAACCGAAGTCAGCGTAACGGATACAGATGATGCAAGAGTCTGGAATATCCCGATGACATTCAATTACGCAGGCTCTCAGGCGGTCGACAATCAGACCTGGAGCATTGAATACCGTGAATCCGGCTCGAGCGAGTGGAAAGCTCTTCCCGGCGAAACCTTCAATGTCAAAGTCGGCAAAGATGCAGCTGCACTCGCACCCGCTCCCGTAGGCGTCGATTATGATCCCTATACCCTTATATCCGCGGCATATACCGGCACTGAGGAAAACGGCGCTCAGTATAAGGTCTTTACTGTAACCACAACCGAGGATGTTTCCAAGGTCAAGATAAGCTTCGTCAATGAAACCAAAGGCAAGACCAAGACAGCGACTTATCAGACTACATCTTCAAATGTCACGGGCATCGAAACTGCAAACGGCGTTTCGGTCTGGACAATCCGCATGAAGATTACTGCCCCTGCCGCAAACGACGAATACACTGTCCAGGTCCGCGGCTCCTCTTGGGGTAACGGCATGGCAGCAACTGCTGCATAGCTTTTCCATAAAACAAAAAGGGCACGGAATTCCGTGCCCTTTCGTTATGCTCTTTTCGGTTTTAACCTGCCGACATATAGCTTCCCACTACCCTGAGCTCGTTATTCACGCTCAGATCATAGTTGAGGCAGGCGATATAAGCCTCGTCTCCGCTCACGGAGTAGGCGATTCTTTCGCTGCAGCAGGGGCAGAGCGTTTCGCGTTTTTCGCAGTCGTTTGTCTGAGTTATCAGACTTCCGCATTTGAGACACCAGATTTTCATAATTCAGCCATCCTTTCGTTGAGCGGTATTTTCTCCATCCGCTCATCAGTGTTGTTTCTTTTTCTTTTTGTTGCAGCCCGGGCGTGAAGTTAACAGATGTTTTACATCCCGTTCACTTACAAGTTAATTATAAATTCTCGCCTGTCCTATAAAAAGGACTTTCAAATTTCTTGCCGTTTTAGTGGAAAAATCTGTTATATTATGTTATACTAAAAGGTTGAAAGGGATGTTGCTATGTCTGAATATATTCTGAAACTCGCGCCCTATGTCTCCGAAACCATCTGGGGCGGAAGAAAACTTATAAATGATTTCGGTGTCGAGACCGAAAAATCAAACGCCGCAGAGGGCTGGATGCTCTCATGCCTTGATATGGGTCCGAGCCTTGTCACAAACGGTGAATTTGCGGGCAGACCGCTCCCCGAAGTTGTAGGCGTTTCGCCCGATTGGTGCGGCAGGAATATTGAAAGATTCGCTGAATTCCCTGTGCTGATCAAATTCATCGACGCGATGGATGATCTGTCAATTCAGGTGCATCCGACCAAGGAATACTGCGAACAGGCCGGCAGGGGACGCAGCAAGACCGAATGCTGGTATATAATCGACTGCGAGGAGGGCGCATCGCTCCTGCTCGGCTTCAATGAGAGCATTTCAAAGGATGAATTCATAGCCTCGATTGAAGACGGCTCGCTTGTTGAAAAACTCGGCAGAGTTCCCGTTAAACCCGGCGATTTCTTCTTTATTGAAGCCGGCACGCTCCACGCCATTTGCAAAGGAGTTCTGCTCGCCGAGGTTCAGGAGAGCAGCAACACTACCTACCGCATTTTTGATTACAACCGCATCGGCAAGGACGGCAGCCCCCGCGAACTGCACGTTGCGGATGCCGTTGAGGTTACAAAAACCGAGCCCTATTCACAGCCCGATTTTTCAAAAGACGGCGATGAATCACTTCTCGCTGACTGCGACCTTTTCAAGGTGCATAAATACGATGTTGACGGCGCATTCACCGGCACAGCAACGGATGACTCATTTGTCTCCCTGCTGATTATGTCGGGCGAAGGAACACTCGTTTGCGGCAGAGAAACGCTTGAAATCAAAAAGGGCGACAGCATCTTTATCCCCGCAGGTAAGGGGAAATTCACGATAGAAGGCAAATTACAAATACTCGAAACGGAAATCTGATAAATGATAATTGCAGGCATACAGAAGCTCAGAATGGAATTCGGCGGCAATCTCCTCTTTGACGATGTTTCATTTGACATCGGCGAGCGGGATTTTGTCGGCCTCATCGGAGCGAACGGAACCGGAAAAACCACGATTTTCAAGATAATCACCGGTCAGCTCGAGCCGACGGACGGCGCCGTTTTCATTTCAAAAACCACAAAAATAGGATATCTTGAGCAGCACGCCTGCGCCGGCTCCGTCAGAACGGTTTATGACGAGGCCTTGACTTCTTTTACCCATCTTATTGAAACCGAAATCGAAATAGAAAAAATCTCGCGCCTGCTTGAAACGAATCCCGAAAACAGGGATGAACTTATAGTAAAGCAGGCGGAACTGCAGGAAAAATTCGCCGCCGAAGACGGCCTGACATATAAAAGCAGAACTGCGTCTGCGCTGACGGGTTTGGGATTCACTCAGGAGGAGTTTTCGCTCACCTGCGATAAACTCAGCGGCGGCCAGCGTTCAAAGCTTTCAATGTGTAAACTGCTTCTGAGCGGTGCGGATTTGCTTCTTCTTGATGAGCCTACAAATCATCTCGACATCGCCGGCACAGAGTGGCTCGAAAACTATCTGCAGTCATATAAGGGTTCGGTGCTTGTAATATCTCACGACAGATATTTTCTCGATAAAATCTGCAATAAAACGGTCGAGATTGCGAATAAAAGGTCATATTTTGCCGCCGTGAATTATTCGGCATATTCAAAGCTCCGCGAGGAGAGAATTGAGACGGAGAGGCGGCATTATGAGAATCAGCTCGCCGAAATCAAACGTATTGAAGGCATAATCGAGCAGCAGCGCTCATTTGCCAGGGAGAGAAATTTCATCACCGCCGAGAGCAAGAGAAAAATGCTCGAGCGCAAGAAGGCGGAGCTCGTTGAGCCAGAAAAACCGCTCTCAAAAATCCGCATTAAATTCACTCCCGAATGCGAGACGGGCAACGATGTTTTATTCACCGATTCGCTCTCTAAATCCTTCGGCGATAAACTGCTCTTTGCAAACGGCACAATGCAGGTTTATAAGAACGACAGAGCGTTCATTATCGGTGCAAACGGCTGCGGAAAAACTACTCTTTTAAGAATTCTCACTAAACAGATTAGCGCCGACAGCGGCAGTTTTACTTTCGGCGCGAATGTCAGAACAGGCTACTTTGACCAGTCCCTCGAAAGCCTTAAAGGCGGCAAGACCGTCCTCGATGAAATCTGGGATGAGCATCGCTCATTTACTGAAACCAAGGTGAGAAACTACCTCTCGCTTTTCCTTTTCAGGGGCGACGATGTTTTCAAGAGCGTCGATTCCCTGAGCGGCGGCGAAAAAGCCAAGCTCTGCCTGCTCAAGCTTATGCTCAGCGGCGCGAATGTGCTCCTGCTCGACGAGCCGACGAATCATCTCGATATTCCTTCAAGAGAGGTGCTCGAGGCGGCGCTCGCCGATTTTGAGGGCACGATTATCGCCGTTTCTCATGACAGATACTTTATCAATAAGCTTTCCGATAAGATTTTCAGAATATCACCCGACGGCTTTGAGAAATTTGACGGTGACTATGATGCATATTGCAATATAGTTCTCAATGCGCCCGCAGTGAAAAAAGAGACCGCCGCGCCGAAAGTCAATTCATATAAGCTTCGCAAGGAGCGCGAGAGCGAAATCAACCGCCTGCGAGGCAAAATCAAGAGAACAGAAGCGGAGATTGACAGACTGGATAAAGAAATATCGGAGGCAAACGATACTCTCTCTTCGCCCGAAACTGCCGCGGATTATGAAAAAGTGCTGGAACTTACCGAAACAATAAACAGACTTACCGAAGAGCAGGCTGCGTTGCTCACCGAATGGGAGCAGATGCATACCCGCCTTAAAGAACTGACAGGAGAATAAGGGGAAAAGCTATGAATCAATTTGAAATGTTCGGCAACGCAAAGTGGATTGACTGCCCAGAAGGCGACAAAGCACCGATATTCATAAAGAGATTTGAAAGCTCAAAAAACGAAAAAGCCGAAATCACAATCTGCGGTCTCGGCTGGTTTGATATGCATATAAACGGCAGAAGGATAGGCGACGATCTGCTTGTGCCCTGTGCCTCGAATTACAGCGAAAGAGATATGTCACAGTGGTCATATCCGCTTTTTGATAAGATGGGTTTCCGCACATATTGCCTGAAATATGATATATCCGGTTATCTCTATGACGGAGAAAACACGCTTGAAATAATGCTCGGCACGGGTTATTATCACCAGAATATGCGAGATGCCGAAGGCAATGTCGATTACGGCACGCCGAAACTCTGTTATATTATCCGCAGGGAGAGCGGCGATATAATCAGCGATTCCGAAACTCTCTGCCACCCCGGGTATTTCAAAAAATGCAATCTTTATTACGGAGAATATCAGGATTTTTCAGCTGTTCCCGAGCATTCCGATTTTACTCCTTCACGCGAAATCGATACACCCGATACTGTTTTTGAATACCAGACCGCACCGGCTGACAAAGTAATTGAAACAATCACCGATATAAAGCTCATCGGCGAAAAGGACGGCGCAAAGCTTTACGATGTCGGCAAAAACACAGTCGGCAGGGCGGTGCTTAAGTGCGATAAAGAAGGCGAATACTTCAAAGTTGATTATGCTGAGGAAATAGGTGGAAGCGAGCACTTCGGCGTTCATTTTTCCGATGACGGCAGATACCGCGATGAATATATTTCAGACGGAAATCAGACGGAATACAAAACCCGCTTCGGCTGGCAGGGATTCAGATATATCAAGATAACTGGCGATGCCGAGCCTGTCAGAATTGATGTTATCCATACCGACTGCAAGGTGACTTCAACCTTTGACAGCGATAATGAGAATCTTAACTGGCTCTATAACACCTTTGTTTATACCCAGCTCTGCAATATGCATTCGGGCGTCCCTTCGGACTGCCCTCACAGAGAGCGCCTCGGCTATACCGGCGACGGTCAGCTCTGCGCAGAGAGCGCGATGCTGATGCTCGACAGCAGAGAATTCTACAGAAAATGGCTCAATGATATTGCGGACAGCCAGTGCCGCGAGAGCGGACACGTTCAGCATACAGCGCCCGCAATGGGTGGTGGCGGAGGACCCTGCGGATG
>JAFZOE010000117.1 GCA_017552845.1 Clostridia bacterium | reverse complement strand
GTCTCGCCTGTCGGCTCGGTCGGCGCTTCTGCCTGCGGCAGAGGTCTCCACCGGAGACTCGCGCCCCTACGAAAGCGGAAAGCCGGATATTGTCATTCTGAGGCGGATGCCGAAGAATCGCATGTTTAAGAGAAATAAAGTAAATGAAATCCTTCGCTTCGCTCAGGATGACAGCTGGGTTTATTCTTCCTTATCCTCTTTTTCTTCCTCTTTCTGCTTTTCGGAAAACGGTTTTTCATCGGCCTTGTCCGCAGCGGACTTGGTGCGCACGGCGGAAACGCCGATTATTGCGAAGAGGACGAGCGCAACCGCGCCTGTGATGAGTTTATAGAGCGAGGATTTCGAGAGCTTTTCCCCGCCGAAAAGCGATTTATCCGTTTCGGTAACAGTCTGCACCGAAGCCTGCTCTGCCGTTATTTCAGCAGAAGTAATTACGGTCGTTGCAACGGCCGCTTCGGCTGAATATTTTTCGGCCAGTGAACGCTCCGCTTTTGTCGCTGTTTTCTTTGCTTTGGTTGTTTTAGCCTTAGTAGTCTTGACCTTGGTGGTCTTGCCTTTTGAGGCTTTTTCGGTCTTCTTCTCCGTTGTCGATTTCGCAGTGGTCGCGCGACGGGTTCTGTGACTTATTTCTGTCGTGGCAGTTGTCGTCGCTTTTGTTGTTGTGGTTTTTTCGGGCTTGGTTGTGGTTGACTTTTCAGTTGTTGTCTTAGCGGGTTTTGTTGTTGTTGATTTAGGCGGCTTGGTTGTGGTAGATTTCTTTGTGGTTGTTGTTATGCTGGGAGGAGACATATTTGCAACCGAAGAAACACTTCCGTTACCGTCCACAACACTGAAACTGAAGTCAATCCTGTCTCCAAACTCTCCTGCTTTGTTCACAGCTTCAATTTCACAAATCATTTCACTGCTTGGTTTACTGTAGGAAATCGCACCTATCATCTTAATGTTATCGTCATCTGCTATTACTATGTTGCTTCCTGTAGCCTCTGCCATATTTGCAATTGTAATAGTTGCTTCCTGACTGCCTTCAACAGCAATCCTTACACCGATACTATTAACATCCTTGCCGGGAACCAGCATAGCTGTTATTTTGAATTTTGCTGTGTTTTTATCAACTCTTGCCGTCTGAACCGTCAGCGCAGAAACGTCATTACCTGTGTTGATTTTTCCATCATTGTTTGAGCTCGTTTCGCCAAAAGGCTGATACGCCTCATATCCTTGCCAGGCATTGTCATCATTTTTTCCGTCAATTCTAATACCTGCCGGTTTATAAAGTGTCTGGCCAACACCTTCGGCCCCTGCCGGGATGGCAGAGGCTGTGATAATCATAACAAATATTAAAATGAAACTGATTGCCGAAACAATTCTTTTCATATTTCTCCGTTACTGCTCTTTATTTACGCTGCCGCAGCATTTCTTGTATTTCTTGCCGCTGCCGCAGGGGCAGGGATCGTTCGGGCCGACCTTCTTTTCGGTGTTGCGGACCGGTCTCTTCTTGTCCGTGCCGTCGCTCGAGCCACTGGTCGCAGTGATGGTCGCTACCTGCTTGCGCTCGGTATCCTCCTGCCTCTTGACAACGAAGGTGAGAATCTGCATAGCGGTCTCCTCGCGGATTTCCTCATTCATCGCGTCAAACATATCGGAGCCGACTTCTCTGTAAGCGACTACAGGATCCGCCTGGCCGTAAGCTCTCAGACCTATGCCGCGGCGCAGCTGATCCATGGCGTCGATGTGATCCATCCAGTGCTTGTCAACGTTGCGGAGCAGGATCATCTTTTCGAGCGAACGCATTACGGGAACGCCGTTTTCATCGTTGCCGAAGAGTGATTCTCTCTCTTCGTAGCGCTTATCAGCGCGCTCATAGAGGGTTTCGCGGATTTCCTCTTTATCGGAAACGCCGTCTTTGAAATCATCCTCGGTCATAAGCCAGCCGTTGAATTTCTCTCTGAGGGCATCGATATTCCATTCGCTTGAATGCGCGGCGTCGCTGCATGCGGAATCAACTGCGGCATCGATTGAGGAATGAATCATCCTTGTGATGACGGGCTTCAGTTCCTCGCCGTCAAGCACCTGATCGCGCTGCTTATAAATAAGCTCTCTCTGGCGGTTCATGACATCGTCATACTGGAGAACGTTCTTTCTGATGGCAAAGTTCTTGCCCTCAATTCTCTTCTGAGCGTTCTCGATTGTATTTGAAATCATCCTCGCCTCAATCGGCAGATCCTCATCCGCCTTGAGAGTATTCATAATCGTATTGATTCTCTCGCCGCCGAAAAGACGCATAAGGTCATCATCGAGAGAGAGGAAGAAACGGCTCTTGCCCGGATCGCCCTGACGGCCGGAACGGCCTCTGAGCTGGTTGTCGATACGTCTGGATTCGTGGCGCTCGGTGCCGATAATAAACAGGCCGCCCGCTTCGCGGACTCTGTTTGCCTCGGGCTCGATTTCTTCATCGTATTTTTTCTCGAGTGAGGTATAGGTCTTTCTCGCCTCAAGGATTTCTTCGTTATCTGTTTCTGCGAAACCGGTCGCCTCTTCGATAAGCTCCTCGGTGTAGCCCATGCGGCGCATTTCGGCCTTCGCAAGATATTCGGAGTTACCGCCGAGCTTGATATCGGTTCCGCGGCCCGCCATATTGGTGGCGATTGTGACCGCGCCCTCTTTACCCGCCTGGGCGACGATTTCCGCTTCCTTGTCGTGATATTTGGCGTTGAGGACTTCATGCTTGATTCCCCTCTTCTTGAGAAGCGAGGAGAGTTCTTCGGATTTCTCGATTGAAACGGTGCCGACCAGCACGGGCTGACCTTTTTCGTGCGCTTCGATTATCGTATCGATGACAGCCTTGTATTTCGCCCTCTTATTCTTGTATACAACATCGGGCATATCCTCGCGGACCATATCCTTGTTAGTCGGAATCGCGATAACATCGAGGGAGTAAATCTGATTGAATTCGCCCTCTTCGGTCATGGCCGTTCCGGTCATACCCGAGAGTTTTGTATAAAGGCGGAAATAATTCTGGAAAGTGATGGTCGCAAGAGTCTTGCTCTCGTGCTCGACATTTACGCCTTCCTTGGCTTCAATAGCCTGGTGGAGGCCTTCGTTATAGCGTCTGCCGAGCATGATACGGCCGGTGAATTCATCAACGATAAGCACCTGATTATCCCTGACAACATAGTCGACATCGCGCTTCATGACTCCGATTGCCTTGATTGCCTGGTTGATATGATGCTGAATAGTCATATTCTCGCTGTCCATGAGGTTTTCGAGATTGAAGAATTTCTCGGCCTTGGCAACGCCGCTCTTGGTGAGCGTGGCGGTCTTTGCCTTCTCGTCAACAACATAGTCAATGCTGTCGTCAACCAGATCGTCAACATCGGTCTTGCTGTCAACCTCTTTGATTCTCATGCATTTGAGCGAAGTCGCAAACGAGTTTGCCATCTTATATAAATCGGTGGATTTCTCGCCTCTGCCCGAAATGATGAGCGGGGTTCTCGCCTCATCGATAAGAATCGAGTCAACCTCGTCGACAATGCCGAAATGGTGGCCGCGCTGAACCTTCTGCTCTTTGTAGACGACCATATTGTCTCTCAGATAGTCGAAACCCATCTCGTTATTTGTGCCGTAGGTGATATCTGCGGCGTATGCATCCTGCCTGTCCTTACCCTCTTTTTCGTGAATGATAAGGCCGACGGTGAGGCCCATGAATCTGTAAACCTTGCCCATCCACTCGGAGTCGCGGCGGGCGAGGTAGTCGTTTACGGTGACGATATGAACGCCCTTGCCTTCGAGAGCATTGAGATATGCGGGAAGGGTTGCGACGAGCGTTTTGCCTTCACCGGTCTTCATTTCGGCGATTCTGCCCTGATGCAGGATGATACCGCCGATAATCTGGACATAGAAATGCTTTAATCCTATGACGCGCGCCGATGCCTCGCGGCAGGCGGCAAACGCTTCGGGAAGAATATCATCGAGAGTTTCGCCTTTTGCAAGGCGCTCCTTGAATTCGGGAGTCTTTGCCTGAAGCTCCTCATCGCTGAGCGCGGCATATTCCTTTTCGAGCTCCATAACCTTATCGGCTATGGGCTTCACTCTCTTGACTTCTTTTGACGAATAATCGCCGAAAATCTTAGTAAATAAACCCATATCTGTCTCCTTATTCTGCGCTGAAGGTATAGACGACGCTGCCGGTTTTTTCGCCGTCATCGGTAATTGCCCTGACGGTCATTACGCTGTTGCCGCCCTCGAGCCATACTATACCGGTCATATCCTGATAAAGCATAGGCTCCTCAAAAGTCTCTGTTTCGATATCCGGATCAAATGAATAATAGGTGATTTTCTGATTTGTGTTGACCCTGCTCATATTTTCTTCCTGAGTGCTGTAAATGAATACTGCGCGGGTCGCGTCTTTGTTGATTGAGAATTTAACGGCCTTGGTAAGATCAATTTCTTTTAACTCTGTCTCATCGCCGGTCAGCAGATTCGTCATGACGGCGGTCTTTGTATTCACAACATAATTGCCGCTTCTGAGATACTGCTCATAAGGCTCGCTGAATTTGACCGTCTTCTTCTCTTTGTCGTCCTTCTTGGTTATTGAATTGAAGCCGTCGGAGGATTTCTTGAGATAATGCATTCCCTTGTCGTCGCTGACAAACCAGGTGCCGATTATATCCTTCGCGACGATTTTCGGCCTGTAAGCGCCGCTCCATACCATGATATCCGAGCGCTTGCCGGTCTCCTCATAGGAATAATATCTCGATGAAATGAAATAATTTGATTTGCCGAGATTTCTTATGAATTCATCGGTCAGCATCGTCCAGTCCTGACGGTAGGTGCCGTTTCTGTC
>JAFZOE010000116.1 GCA_017552845.1 Clostridia bacterium | reverse complement strand
ATTTTATGACTCAGAAGATGAAAGTTGAGTTTGAAGAGGGAGCCGACATTGACGCCGTTATGAAAGAAATTCTCAAAAAGTGTAAGAAGGTCGAGAGCGACTGCGAAATCTATATCTGAAACGGGGCGTGAAAAATGAGCAAAGCACTGCGTAAAAAGCTCATAAGAATAATTGCGGCGGCGTTATTCACCGCCTGCCTTATCGCGCTGAAAAAGTTCACTGCCGTGAATTCATATATCCTGCTTGCACTCTATATAGCAGATTATCTTTTAATCGGTTATGATATTCTTCTCAAGGCGTTCAAGGGCATAGCCAACCGTCAGCCGTTTGATGAAAATCTGCTCATGGCGGTTGCCACTCTCGGCGCGTTTGCGCTTGCAATTTTTACAAAGAGCGGCGATTACAACGAGGCAATAGCCGTCATGCTCTTTTATCAGGTAGGTGAATGGTTCGAAAAATTCGCCGTCGGCAAAAGCAGGAAAAGCATTACCGATTTAATGGATATCTGTCCGGATTATGCCAATATCGAAGCTGAGGGCGGAACGCTTGAAAAAGTTGACCCCGAAGAGCTTGAAACCGGCTCGGTGATAGTGGTTGTTCAGGGCGAAAGAATTCCCGTTGACGGTGTTATAATCGACGGAAATTCTATGCTCGATACCTCCGCGCTCACGGGCGAATCCGTTCCCCGGGAGGCAAAAGAGGGCGACGAGGTTCTCAGCGGATGTATAAATACCGGCGGAATTCTGAAAATCAGGACCACAAAAGAGTTTTCGGATTCCACTGCTTCCAAGATACTTGAGCTCATCGAGGACGCAAGCTCCCGCAAATCAAAATCGGAGAATTTCATCACGAAATTCGCGAGAGTATATACGCCGGTTGTAGTTATTTCTGCGCTCGCGCTCGCGGTCATTCCGCCGCTTGTTTCTATGTTGGCTGGAATTTCGCCGCGCTGGGGAGAATGGATTTACAGAGCACTGACGTTTCTCGTTATTTCCTGCCCCTGTGCTCTGGTTATATCAATTCCTCTCTCCTTTTTCGCCGGAATCGGCGGAGCCGGCAGACGCGGAATTCTGATTAAAGGCTCAAATTATCTCGAAATTCTTTCCGACACAAAAACCGTCGTATTTGACAAGACCGGCACGCTTACGAAAGGCACATTTGAGGTCAGCGTGGTACATCCTCATGATATAGAGGAGGAGATGCTTCTGCATCTCGCCTCACATGCGGAGAGATACTCCTCCCATCCGATTTCCGAATCGGTGAAAAGGGCTTTCCCCGACGCCGCGGACGGCTGCACGGTTGAAGATTATGAGGAGCTTCCCGGTCTCGGAGTCAAAGCTTCAATCAACGGCAAAACCGTCGCCGTCGGAAATTCAAAGCTCATGGAATCGCTCCGCGCAGATTATCATGAGTGCTCTCATACAGGCACTGTTCTGCATGTCGCAATTGACGGCGCTTATGCCGGGCATATCGTTATTTCCGATGTCCTCAAGTCCGGTTCCGCAAAAGCGATTGCCGAGCTTAAAAAACTGCCCGCGCAGACTGTTATGCTGACCGGCGACACCGAGAATGTCGCAAAAAGCGTGGCGGACGAGCTCGGAATCGATGAATACAAGAGCGGTCTGCTCCCGCAGGATAAGGTAACCGAGATTGAGAGAATAATTTCGGAGAAAAAGAGCAAAAAAGAAATCGTCGCCTTTGCGGGCGACGGAATAAATGACGCTCCCGTGCTTGCAAGAGCGGATACGGGAATAGCGATGGGCGCGCTCGGCTCAGATGCCGCGGTAGAGGCGGCCGATATAGTGCTCATGGATGATGATCCGCTGAAAATCCCCGAGGCAATACGCATCTCTAAAAAGTGTCTTCGCATCGTCAAGGAGAATATATGGTTTGCCATCGGAGTCAAGGTCATCTGCCTTCTTCTCGGAGCCCTCGGAATAGCGAATATGTGGGCGGCAATTTTCGCCGATGTCGGTGTAATGATTCTGGCTGTTCTCAACGCTATAAGGT
>JAFZOE010000115.1 GCA_017552845.1 Clostridia bacterium | reverse complement strand
GGCCAAAAGCGAATATTTGCGGGCGTTTTTCTTTGAAACAGCGTTTGTCGCGGTATAGTCCTGCATTATCTGCTCATCTTTTACTCCGAGCATTTTAAGCAGGATTGCCGATGTAACGCCTGTTCTGTCCTTGCCCGCCGTGCAGTGAAAGAGCACTGCGCCCTCGCGGTTGCTCATAATAATCCTGAGCGTTTCGGAAAGACGGGCGACCGAATAATCATCGGTAACGGTTATGGGATATACATCGGTAAGCTCGGGAATGTAATTATAGAGCTCATCCTTGCTCTCCGCTTTCTTTACCGCTTCAAAGACGTCGGAGCCCATTCCGCCCGTAACGGCGAGAGTGGTTTCGCTGAAAATCGGTATATGATAGTATTTTGCGCCTGAGGGGAGTATATCCGCTCTGCCCGCTCTCTCATCATCAGACCTGAAATCGATGACAGCGGCTACTCTGTATTTGCTCTCGAGCACGCCTCTATCATGAGGGCTGAGTTTGTTAAGCTTTGCCGAGCGCAGCAGCAGACCTTTTCTGACCTTTTTGCCGTCTTCGGTTTCAAGGCCGCCGAGGTCGCGGAAATTAAGCTTTTTGTTTTTTATGGTGTCAGACATAATCAATAATTCTTAAATGGCATTTCGTAAATCTTTTTCCAGCTTCTGACCTTATCGGGGCTGTAGCGCTTCGGAATTCCTGCGCAGGCCGCTGTCACGGCGCTGATTCTCGCACCGGCCGCCGGGAGTTTCTTCAAAATATCGGTGTTTTTGCAGACATGTTTTGCCTTATTAAGCAGATCGGGGAATGAGAAGCTCATGCTCGAAAGGCCCACGAAATCCGCGCCGAAAGTGATATCATCCGAAGTAATCATTCCGCTGTCAAAGAAGTAATCAACTTCATCGGCGGTAAGCTTCGGAAGAAGCAGCTTGCCTGCCGCAAGAGCCGCAAGCCCCGAGCCGAGTGATTTATAGAAATTATACTGGTATTTCCAGAGTGTTTCAACCGAGAAGGAATCGGTGGGATCGGATATAATAGAATCTGCGAGAATTCTTGAAGCGCGCAGGCAGTTCGCTATGCCCGAGCCGATAAGCGGAACGGTCATGAAGGCGCTGTCTCCGATTGCGGCGTAGCCGTCGGCAACCATGAGCGAGAGCGGATGGCGAACGGGAATTTTCACAAACTGACCGCCTCTGAGAACTTCTCTGCCGATTCTCGGGCTCGTCTGCCTGAGAACGTCTGTAAACCTCTCGACCTCTTCCATATCAAAGTTTTCAAATCTGCCGATGAGAACATCGGTATGATCCTCTTCGCTTGCGACCCAGCTCATGCCGAGCTTGTTATCCTTAAAGAGCATAACCTTGAATTTTGCCTCGGGTTCCTCGTCGCTCGCCACATTGTAAAAAGCGCGGTAAATCGTGATGTATTCGATTCTCGCGGGCTCCTTCTCTATGCCGAGATGATCGGGAAGATTCATTCTGACCGGCGAGAGCATACCGCAGGCATCAATAATCAGATCGCCGTAATAATCGCCTTTATCGGTATTGATGCCGACAACTCTGTTGCCGAGCAGAACCGGACCGAGGACTTCGGTCTCATATTCGATTTTTACTCCGCATTCAAGAGCATGATTTATCAGATGCTCATAGATATCGCGGCGCTCCATCTTGATTTCGCGGTCGTCCTCGGGAACGTGCTGTTCAAGCGCAACCCTTTCTGAAGGACTGTAAAAGGTCATATCCTGCTTGTATTCGTATTTTGATTCATCGGGCATCGGTATTCCCGCCTCGGCAAGCGGACCGGGAGCGAATATATCTGTCCAGTCATAGCCGAGAGTGCCCTCTTTTTTCTTTTCATAAACCGTCACGTCATAGCCCGCTCTCGCAAGCTGAGCTGCTGCGGCAATACCGCCGTGACCTAAACCCGCAACTATTATTTTTTTACCCATCTTGTTACCCCTCCGTTATTATTTCCAGAAGAAAATCAGATCGAGAATCTTTCTGTTGATTTCAAGAAT
>JAFZOE010000114.1 GCA_017552845.1 Clostridia bacterium | reverse complement strand
GAGACGTCCGATTATCGCTCCCTGGATATTCATTGCAAAGCCCCATGAAACGGAGCTCGCCAGCAGAGGAACTCCGACACGGAGATACTGCAGAAACATCTCTTTATCCGCTCTGATAAGGTCAGAAAATTTCATTTTCAGTTTCTTATCGCCGGCGAGAGTGTAGATAAATACTACCGTGAATTCTATGATTCTTGAAATCAATGTCGCGAGCGCGGCACCACTGATTCCCATCTCGGGCAGGCCGAGTTTGCCGTAAATCAATATATAATTAAGGAATATGTTTATTCCGAACGATGAAAGCGAAACATAAAATCCGATTTTGACCGTTTCCGCGCTCCTGAGAATCGCGAGCAGAATCTGCGTCATTCCGTATAGAATATAAGTGTATTTGATTATTGCAAGGTATTCCACCGCCTGTGCGGCAACCGCTGATTTGTCGGTATAGAGAGCTACCAGCTGATTGGGAATGAAGATGCAGAGCATAAACAGAACCGCCGAGAAAACAAAGCCGATGATATTCGCGACCGCGGCAGATCTGTGAATTGATTTTATATCGCGCTCTCCCCAGTATCTTGAAGCGAGCACGGTCATTCCGCTGGCAACACCCGTTACCGCCATGTGAAGAAAATACTGTAGGTTGTTGCAGATTCCGACTCCGCTCAGCGCCGTTTCGCTGTAAGCCCCCATCATCACGGAATCCGCGAGGTTAACGCCGTAAACTATCAGATTCTGAAGCGCGACAGTTACGGTCATTACCAGGAAGGCCTTGTAAAAGTCATTTTCTGTCATTCTGATTTCGTTTTTGGTTTCCATTTCTTTTTCTTTCCCGATTATTATTTGTGATTGAATTATATCATCGCATTATTATTAAATCAATAGTGAGGTGCAATTATGTTTAACGGTAAAATGAAAGCAGTTACATTCAGTTATGATGACGGCGTCACGCAGGACAGGCGTCTTATTGACATTTTGAATAAATACGGTCTGAAATGCACTTTCAATCTCAATTCCGAACTGCTCGGCACAGATAATCATCTTATTATCTGCGACAGGACGATTTCCCATTGCAAGCCCCGCGCCTGCGAGGTAAGGGAAATATACGATGGCCACGAAATTGCCGTTCATACATTGACTCATCCGAATCTTACAAAATGCGACGAGGCCGAGATTATCCGCCAGGTTGAGCAGGACCGCCTCAATCTCTCCGAAATTGCCGGCTATGAGGTTGTCGGCATGGCCTATCCGAGCGGAGGAGTGAATTATAATCATTTTGTTTCCGAAACAATCAAAAAGAATACAGGTGTAAAGTATTCGCGCACGATAGAGGCCTCAGGTAATTTTGACCTGCAGAGTAATCTCCTCGAATTCAGACCGACTCTCAGACACGCCGATTTTGACGATCTGTTTTCTCTGGCCGATGAATTCATTTCTCTTGAGCCTGCCGAGCCGAAACTTTTCTATATCTGGGGACACAGCTACGAGCTCGATATCGAAAACACCTGGGATAAATTTGAGGAATTCTGTAAAATTATATCGAACAGAGATGATATTTTCTACGGCACAAATAAAGAAGTGCTGCTCTGAATAACATAAAAATATCCCTGCCGGTAGACGGCAGGGAGTTTTTTATTCAAGCATATAGTTTTTGAAATCCGCAATTTCTTCGTTCGTGATTTTCAATCCGTCTTTGACAAAGTTTTCAAAAGAACCGTATTTCTCAGTCAGGGCGTCAAATGCCGAATTCAGATACTTCTCATCAGCGAGGAAGACTTCATAGGTCTTTCTCGCGATTTTTTTGCT
>JAFZOE010000113.1 GCA_017552845.1 Clostridia bacterium | reverse complement strand
GCATGATTTACAAAGATAAGAAATAAGCCCGTCTGAGGATTCCGAAGAATCCTCAGTATCGGGTTTTATATTCTTTTGCTCTGTTTCGGGAATGTCCAGCACTTCGTCAACGTGCTGAACATCTTCGATAGTATACTCTGATTCGCAATAAAGACACTTCAGCTTTTGAACTTCGGGATTAAACTCAAGTGCGCCTCCGCACTTGGGACATTCATATTCATGAAGCTGAGCCATTAAAGCAGAACCTCCCGGAATTACTGAGCGTCGTTATCGTCAAAAGGATCGCCGCACTCAGGGCAGAATTTAGGAGGATTCTTGGGATCCTCGGGAGTCCAGCCGCATTTGTCGCACTTATAAAGAGGAGCACCTGCAGGCTTTGCAGCTCCGCATTCCGAGCAGAATTTGCCCTGATTTACAGCTCCGCATTTTTCGCAAGTCCAGCCCTGAACGGGAGCGGGTTTTGCTTTGCCGCATTCGGGGCAGAAATTACCGGTAGCAACCGTTCCGCATTCGCACTTCCAGGAATCTGCATCGCCTGCTTTTGCCGCATTGGCAGCTGCCGCCGCGGCTGCAGCAGCTTCTTCCTGCTGAGCAACGCCGAAAAGATTGGCGGCATTATTTCCGCCTGCATTCTGAGCAAATCCCATACCCATGAAACCGGTCATTGCGCCTGCTGTATTGCCGGCAGCTGTTCTCATGGCATCTGCGGTAGCCTGAGTCTGAGTAGCGGCTGCCATACGCGGGTCTCTGTTGATAGCGGCACGCTGAGCATCTTTGATAAGCTGCTGATCCTCTTCGGGAAGTGTGACCGTTCCGAGAGCTACGGAAACTACTTCAAGTCCTCTTAGCTCTCCCCATTTATCCGAGAGTGCATCATTCATAGCCTTCTCAAGCTCGGTGTTATGAGTAACAATCTGATTCGGGCGTATTTCAAGCTCGCTGATCGCACCGAAAGCCGGCTGAAGAGCGCTGATGAATTCAGTCTTGAGCTGACTGTCAATCTCGTCTCTAGTATACTCTCTCTCAACATTGCCCATTACGTTCTTATAGAAAAGAAGCGGGTCAACAATCTTATATGAGAATACGCCGCTACAACGGATTGATACATCGATATCAAGTCCGATGTTTCTGTCTACTACTCTGAACGGAACGGGATTAGGAGTTCCGAATTTGTTATCAATGATTTCCTTGGTGTTGAAATAATATACGCGCTGATCCTTGCCGGTATCTCCGCCGTAGGTAAATCTCTTGCCGATAATCTTGAAAGTATCGACGATTGATTTCTTGAGGTTGCCGGTAAAGATGCTGGGCTCAGTGGATGTGTCATAGGTGTATTCACCGGGCTCTGCGCAGAGATCAACAACCTTGCCCTGCTCAACGATAATCATACACTGGCCGTCTGCAACCGCAATGCCGGAACCATTGGAAATGATATTATCATTGCCCTTAGTATTGGTTGAGCGGCTTGTGATTCTTTTCTGGCCCTTGGTCATAAGAACTTCCTTAGGCATGGATTCACAATAGAAGAATTCCTTCCACTGATCGGCAAGAACTCCGCCGACTGCGCCTTTTGCTGCCTGAATAAGACCCATAAATAAGTCTCCTTTCGGAATGAAAATTGTTAAAATTTAACATTATTATTATATCATTGCATATTTTTCAAGTCAATATTTTTACATATTTGAAGATTAGTCTAAATGCACAATAAATATTTTATATAAAGAGCAATATAACCAAAAAATTATATTATATTGAAAACTATTATTTTAAATGATATACTAAATAGGTAATATGTAAAAGAGGAGGTATGTTATGGATTCTAATTCAGCTGCAGCAAAAGTCTATGAGCAGCAGGATTCCGCCGCCGCTCATAAGGACCGGCGATATGTCGGCACAAAAGAAACCGTTGCATATATTCTTTATGACATCGCTCAATCCTTCAATATCAATAAATACAGCGATATTTTCATTACGGATATTGTAAAAATCGGATTGAGATTCCAGGAAATTGTCAGCTTCGTTGTCGGCCTTTGGGATATGGTAAACGACGTATTTCTTGCCGCGATAGTTGATAAGACCAGAACAAGATGGGGCAAATTCAAGCCCTGGCTGATTATTTACGCGATCCCCGGTCTTGTGCTCTATACTCTTTACTGGACCATGCCTCTCACAATCGGCGGAATGGGTAAATACGATATCGGAAAGCTTATATTCTTCCTGATATTCAGCCTTGTTCAAAATCTTGCAGACTCCACAAAAGGAATCGCAAGAACCGGTATGCTTGCGACAATCACTCCCAATATTATTGACAGAACAAGACTTATTACCGAGGCCAATCTCCTCTCCGGTTTTGTAGAGAAAGCTCCCGAAATAATTATGGGACTTCTCATAGACCTTGTAAACCACGGCAAACTCAAGATCAAGATGCCGCATCTTTATATATCTGCAGGCGTTTTCTGCAGTATAGTCAGCGGCGCTTTTGCAATTGCATTTGCTTTCATAGCAAAAGAAAGAGTTAACCAGACGGTTGATAAGCCGAGCATTAAAGCAAGCTTTAAATCTATCCTTACCAACAAACCTTTGCTCCTTATTACACTCTCTGAATTCTTAGGCGCTTTCAGCATCGGATCGGGAATAAATTATTATTACATAAACGTTCTCGGCCTTGCAACAATGTCTACAATAGTCGGTATTCCCGGAGCGATCGTCTCCCCCATCTCTTATTCTTATGTCCCCTGGGCAAGAGAAAAATTCTCTACCAAAACGCTCTGGATATTCGGCTCCCATATCAGCGACTTCCTGATGGTCGGCGTTTTCCTTATAGGTTCAATTAATAAGAATTATAAAAAACTCGGCGCGATGATTCCTGCGTTCATGATCAGAGAAACAATCTGGATGTTCTTCTGGGGAATCAGATCCGTTATTCCCGAAGAAATGAGAAACGAATCCATTGACTACGGCGAATGGAAAAACGGCTACCGTAACGAGGGCCTTACAGGCGTTGCCAAAGAACTACCGCGCAAGTTAATCAACACTTTCGGTAATACTATTAAAGCCGCGATTCTGCGCAGAGTCGGTTATGTTGAAGGCGCAGGCTTTGGCGGTCAGTCTGAAAAGACAGAATACTCCCTTTTCTGGATGTGCACGATTCTTCCCGTTATCACCGGTATCATTTCAATCGTTCCCAAACTTTTCTACGATCTTAACGGAGAAAAGAAAGAGAGAATGTATGCCGAGCTCTTTGAAAGACGCGAAGCACTTGCGAAGGAAGTCAACGCAATAGCTGACGAAGCGGTAACTGAATAAACAAATTACAGGGTTGCTTCGGCAGCCCTTAATTGATAAGGAGATTAAAATAGAATGATTTTTCCGATTAAAGAAGATTTATATTACTATGATATTTTCCCGAAAGTTCTTGTAAAAGGCAAAGAAGCCGAAATTCATATCCGTCCTCTCGGCGGCAGAGAAATCTTTACTCCGGGGAATGATTATGATATCTTTATCTGCGCTCTCGATCAGGGCGAAGCAGCTATTTATGAATCCGGCGATTACAGAATGATAACTGTCCGGTGCGATAACGAAGGCGGATTCACCTTTAAACATACATTTGATAGCGAGCAGATGTATTTCATCAGATTTGTCAAAGAAAAGAATCCCGATAAGCAGATGCTACAGCTTTCCGTTTACTGCGTTGATGTAGATCTTGCGGGCAGATATCCGCTTCGGGGCGATCTTCATATGCATACAATCGGATCGGACGGCAGACAGAATTCCAAAGTTGTAGCCGCAAATTACAGACAGCACGGGCTGGATTTCACCGTTATTTCTGATCATGAAGAATACTATCCTTCAATTGAAGCGATTGAGTATTATAAAGATTTGCCGATCGGTCTTGCCATCATTCCAGGCGAAGAGGTTCATATGCCGAAGGTTGACGGCATCAAGCCCGATTTTCATACTGTAAATTTCGGCGGAGAATACAGCATTAACGCAATGACAGACGGCGAAGCTATTGAGGAACATGGAACCGATAAAAAATATCGTTCGCTTAATGGAAACTGCCCCGATTATATGCCGCTTGCAGACTGGCAGGAAATGATAAGAAAGCTCGCATCGGAAATGAATGTTCCTGAAGGAATTAATTCGATACAGGCGGCAATCTGTAAATGGATATATGATGAAATACGCAAAGCCGGAGGACTCGGTATATTCCCGCATCCATACTGGATTAACGATGTGTATCATGTTCCGGAAGTATTTGTTGATTATATTACCGAAAACAAATTCTTTGACGCATTTGAAGTGCTCGGCGGCGAGAATTATTTTGAGCAGAACGGTTTCCAGACAATCAAGTAT
>JAFZOE010000112.1 GCA_017552845.1 Clostridia bacterium | reverse complement strand
GGTGCACTGCGCGGAGAGGCGGGTGGCAATCAGAAGCCGGAGCGGATCGCTGTATTCGAGCGAGCATATTGCCTCGGGATATTTCTTTTCGAGCGCTTCAACGGCGGCCAGCGCCTTCTGCTTTTTTGTCATTTTTTACAACCTCCCGTCGGTTCTTTAAGCAGATTATACAACAAATAAAAACCAAATTAAAGCGGTTTGTAAATAATTTTTTCACGAAACAGAAAATTATTGCAGTTTAAAATTTAATATGCTAGTATATAGTTGTTGAATTATCTTTAATCAAGCGGCCATACGCTTCAGTCTATAGGGGGATAATTATGAAAAAGAATACAAAATCATTGATCGCCGTCATTCTCTGCCTTATTCTGACGGCGGCTGTATTCACCGCCTGCGGTAAAAAAGGAGAGACCGGCGAATCCACAACGCTCTCTCCCGATGAGTCATGGGCTCCGGGCGGCGAAACATATCAGCCGGTAACAATTACCGACGTTGAGCTCGCGGAGATAGTCAAGGAGGCTCTCGGCGACGATGCCGATGACTTCAACGGCGACCTCTCCTCGCTCTCGAGCGCTCAGCTGAGCAAGGTCAAGCAGACCGCCGCGCTCAACGGCTACATCGTCACAAAGGATGAGGACGGCAAAACCGTAATCCAGAAGGACAATATCGGCGTGACCGAGGTCGAATCGAGCGTTTACGATGAAATTCTTTCGGAGGCAGGCCTCGAAAACGGCAAGAAGGTTACTCCTTCCCAGTATGACCGAGTTTCAAGGAAGGCGGATGAAATGGGCGTGACCGCCGTCACAAACAAAAACGGCGACGTCACTATAATCCAGAAGGAAACAACCGTTGCTCCTGCAACCCAGGGCAACACGGCGAATACAAGAACTCCTCAGAGCTCCCAGAATGCAAATAATTCTTCCACGACTGCGGGCACACAGCCTCCCACACAGTCCTCGCCGACCACCAGAAATATCAATACGGGCTCTCCGGTAGGCGGCGGAGGAACCTCTTATCAGTGGAACTCAACCACAGCCGCGCCTCCGACGATCAATATCATCGCGGTAAATAAGGATAAAGGCCTCGCTTACGGCAACGGCCCCCACGCGATTCTCGCCAAAAATGTGATGGATTCAAACGGCAACGTCATCGCGGTCGGCAGCACTCTTGCCGACGCAAAAGGCAAATCTGCAACCTCCTCAAGCGGCCTTATCGTCAAATTCGGCGACAGCAAGGTTGAATGGAGCAAGATAATCGACGGTCAGGAGCTCACCGCTTTCAACGACGTCGCTATTCTCAAGGACGGCAGCATAGTCGCGGTCGGCGATACGCTCTCATCCACAATCGTTCCCGATTCGGCGTTCAAATGCAAGGGCACGGTCGAAGGACTCATCTGCAAATTCTCTGCGGCCGGCAAGCTTCAGTGGACCAAGATATTCGGCGGCAGCCAGGGCGATATCATCTATGCGGTAACCCCGACTTCCGACGGCGGATTCCTTATCGGCGGCAAGTCGACCAGCTCCGATTTCGATCTCAAGAATACCGGCGGCGGCAAGGTCAAGGCGTTTATCTCGAAGATGGATGCCGACGGCAATATCAAATGGACCGAGGCTCTCTCGGGTACACTGCATAATTCCATTTACGATCTTGAAATATCGCAGGACGGCTCCATTTATGCCGCGATAGAATCCATCTGCGAAGACGGAGACTACAAGGATCTTGACGGAGCGGACGGTTCCAGACGCTATTCTGTAATCGGCAAATTCTCCTCAACCGGCAAGAAGCAGTGGCTCAGATCATTCTATGAGGGCGGCTCGGTTATCATAAAGAACATCTGCACCTACGGCAACGACGTGGTCGCGGCAGGCCATTACAGTGCGGGCAGGACCGGCGTCACCTCAGGCTCCTTCAAGAAACTCTACAACGGCGGTCAGGCAGGCACCTATGACGGCATCGTTCTCAAGCTCACTTCAGACGGCTCCACAGCCTGGCAGACCCCTCTCATCGGCTTCCAGAATGACTATGTGACGGGCATTGTTCCCGTGAGCGGCGGCTTTGCTGTCTCGGGCTACACGAGCTCGACCAACAGAGACTTCGCATTCGACGGAAAGGGCGATAACGACTCCTTCGTCTATATGATTTCTTCCGGCGGCAGAACCCTCTGCGCAAACAACGTTGGCGGCTCACGCTCCGACAGAGCGCTCGGCATCTGCGGTTCGGGTTACAGCGTCGCAATCTGCGGCGGTTCGGTTTCAAGCGACGCGGACTTCGCAAATCTCGGAGCCAAGAGCGACGGCGAAAACTCCATCGCATTCAGCTATAAGTTCACACTCGAGAAGAAATAAGCTCCGGCAAAGGAATACGCAAGCGGAGGCACGGCAAAAGCCGCGCCTCCGCTTGCTGTCTGCGAAGCCCGTCTTCAATTCTGGATGAGCGTGACCTCGAACGTGTAAAGATGCTCTTCTTCCCACAGCACCGCACGGGCGTTCATGCTGCCGGCGGCACGGACGGAGGCCCCGTCCGCATCAAAGGTCAGGACGAAATCGGCGCCGTTGATCAGCAGGTCGGAGAGATCGGTGGAGCCCGTTCCGGCGAAGACATGGGTCTCGGGGTCATAGGCGCCCTCGATCCGCGCGGTGCCGTCTGTGGTCACGGTGGCTCCGGTGTCGAAATTCGTGATAACGGTCGACGTGACAGGGAATGTGATCACCATCCCGCCGTTTTTGCTCAGCGTCACCTCCGCGGGGTGCTCGCTGTGGGACAGGCCGAGATCGTCGTCGATCATAATGGTGTATTTCCCGCTGATCCCATCCTCATAGCCGCCGTGCACCTCCGGCGTGGGCGACGGCTTTGGCGCTGCGGTGGGTTTCGGCGTGGCAGCCGGCTTCGGCGTCGATTCCGGTCCGTCGTCGTCAGCGTAGTTTCCCGCGTTGAGCCGGGGCGTCTGCGCCGCGGCTTTCATCAGTGACCCGACCAGCTCAACAGTATCGTCAATATCGACGTTTCCGCTGTCCGGCGCGATATAGGC
>JAFZOE010000016.1 GCA_017552845.1 Clostridia bacterium | reverse complement strand
TCGAGTTCGGCGTCGTCAATTACATAGACCTGAGCGCCCTCGGCGATAAGGGACTCGCCCTGTTCAACCGCTTCGGGAGTGAGGTTTTCAATATGATAGAGGCCGACAGCGCCGTTTGAGGCGGTTGCAGCACCGAAATCCTTGAGATATGCGCAGGTGTCGCCGTCAAGCTCTGTGCCAATCCATTTATCGAGTCCCTTGATATAAGGAACATCTTCCATGACTTTCATACCGATTGCGGAGCCGAGAATCTGCGCCTCGGGTTTTTTATCTGTTTTGATTTCAACTATCCAGGTCGCCTTTCTGCCCTCGTCTGTCAGAAGTCCGAAATAGGGAACGAAGCCTGCAATTGAGCCGAAAAGCTCTATAATGCCCGAGTTTCTGTTGCAGCGTGCGCCCAGAACAGAGTTCGCATAGACAACCGCGGAGGATTCCGCCCAGGAGAGAACATCGCCTTTTACGGGCTTGTTGCCGACCTCGTCCATGTAGCAGGTGCAGGTGTAAGAACTGTCGTCGATAAGGCCGAGTTCTCTGAGCTGCTTATCGTAGCTGTCCTGCATGGAATACATAAACTTTTTGAATACGAAATTTTCAAGAAAACTTGCGGGAACATTCGGATCGAGGGGCTTCGGGTCAACCGAAAATTTCTGTCCCGATACCGCTGCCGCGTTGATGAGCGTATCCATCAGATCATAGACAGGCTTCATAACCTTAAGGCCGAAGCTCGTGACGAGATGGCCCCGGTTGCTTGTTACGGGAACGAGTTTCTCAGCTCCGAAAGCGTCGCCGTACATAACAAGGGTTTTCATAACCTTTGCCATGGTTTCACCCTTTGAGCCGTTGAGTATTGCTTCCTGCTCGGGGGTGAGAGTCATTCTGTAATCCATTTTTGTCAATCCTCCCATATATTTTTAATCATTTGAAATGCCGAGTTTTGAGAAAAGCATCAGAATCGGTATCAGCTCAAGCCTGCCGGCGAGCATATTGAACGCGAGCACGCCCTTTGAGAGATATGAGAAATCGCTGAAATTTCCCGCGGGGCCGACCAGCGCAAAACCGGGGCCGACATTGTTTATGCAGGCGGATACCGAAGAAATCGTGGTTGTAAGATCGTAGCCGTCGAGCGCGACTATCACTATGGAAATCGCGACCAGCATCATATACATGGCAAAATGGCCGGTGATACCGCTGACTATTCCTTCGTCAAGGGTTCTGCCGTTGATTTTGATCGTTTCAACTCTGCGGGGATTTGCGGCTTTTCTTATCGACCGAAGGCTGTTTTTCAGCAGCACGGCGATTCTCTGAACCTTCAGGCCGCCGCCGGTCGAGCCCGTGCATCCGCCGATAAACATCAGCACCAGCAGCACCGCTTTGGTTATACTCGGCCACATATCGTAGTCGGTTGAGGTGAATCCGGTAGTGGAAATAATCGAAGTGACCTGGAAAAACGCATATCTGATTGATTCGGAAAAAGGATGGCGCATAACGGTCAAATCGAGCGTGATAATAAATGTAGCCGCCGCGATTATTCCGAGATACCAGCGCATTTCCTCATCCTTGAGCGCCGATTTCCACTGCTTTATGAGAATAAGATAATAGAGATTGAAATTCAGACCGAATAGCATCATGAATACCGAGATTATGACCTCGGCAGCCGGGTTGCAGTAGCCCTCAATGCTGTTATTCATTATTGCAAATCCGCCTGTGCCTGCCGTTCCGAAGGCGGTAACCATGCTGTCAAAAATCGGGAAGCCGACTATTTTAAGCAGGATTATGAGCAGCACGGTCATTCCGACATATATGCCGTAGAGAATTCTCGCAGTGACCGTGACCTTTGAAACCAGCTTGCCGACTACGGGGCCGGGCACTTCGGCTCTCATGATATGAATTGACGAGCCTTCGCTTCTAGGCATAACCGCGAGCACGAAAACGAGGATTCCCATACCGCCGATGAAATGGGTAAAGCTGCGCCAGAAAAGCACGCATCTCGGCAGGGATTCGATTTCGGTCAGTATAGTTGATCCGGTGGTTGTGAAACCCGAAACTGTTTCAAAGAAAGCGTCCATATAATTCGGAATCGCCTCGCTGATAAACATCGGCAGAGCACCGAATGCGGACATAAGCAGCCACGCCGCGGCGACAATGATATATCCCTCTTTTGAATAGAGGTTATTTTTCTGCGGCTTTTTGTTAAAGAAAAGCCAGCCGACAGCCGCGAGAATTCCTATGGTTATAAGAAAACTGTAGGTCGCTTTTTCGTGATATATAAGTCCGATTGCCACAGGCAGAAGCATAAGCCCTGCTTCGGTAAGCAGAATTATGCCGAGGTAGTGGGCAATCTTTCTGTAATTCAAGATGTGTCACCCCACTCTGAATATATCGGTAATCTTCTTGAGGCTCTTGCCTGCGTTGATGACTATTATGCTGTCTCCGACCTTGATGTAATCATCGCCGTTCGGAAAGATGATTTTACCGTTTCTGATGATACAGCCGATGAGCAGATTCGGTCTTAAATCAAGCTCTTTGAAGGTTTCTTCATCGTGAGCCCAGTTATCGGGGACGAGAAATTCCGCCGCTTCAATCTTGCCGCCGACAAGTTTATAGAGAGTCTGAATCTGTGAATTATCAACCGAATTCTCAAGCGCGCGGACATATCTTGTGACGAGGTTGCTTGCGACTATCTGCGGAGAAACAAGCGTTTCAACGCCTATATCGTTAAGAATTGAGTATGAATGCCTGTCAACCTTAGCAATAACCTTTTCGACATTTTTACTCTCGGCATAGAGCGAGACGATGATATTCTCCTCGTCAATGCCTGTCAGGGCGACAAGTGCATCCTGCTTCTCAATATTCTGCTCCTCGAGAATATCCTGGTCCGTGCCGTCGCCGTAAACGACGGTTACATCCGATAATTCATCGGTGAGTTCATGGCATTTTCTGAGATTTGAATCAATAAGAGTAATATTGCGGCTGGTGTCGGAGAGCAGTTCGCTCAGGTAGAATCCGATTTTGCCGCCGCCGATTATCATAACATTCTTTATGCGGTGCTTATAGAGCCCGGCCTGCTTGAGAAATGAGGAAATTTCGCTTCTTGTGCCGGTGATATTGATTGAATCCTCGGCCTGAAGTTCGAAATTACCGTCGGGGATGGTGACCGTGCCCGAGCGCTGGACCGCACAGATAATCACATTTGCGCGGATTTTTTTACGCACATCCGCAACTTTCAGATTGCAGAGCGGGTTGTCCGCATGGAGCACAACCCTTGCAATTTCAACCTTGCCCCTCGCAAATGAATCGAGGCTTGAAACGCTCGGGAATCTGATAATTCTCGAAATTTCGTTTGCTGTTTCATATTCGGGGTTGACTATCATGTTGATTCCGATTTTTTCACGCAGAAACTGGTCCTGAGTCGCATAAACGGGGTTTCTTACTCTCGCAATGGTAGTCTCGGTGCCGAGCTTCTTTGCAAAAGTGCAGCAGAGGATATTCAGCTCATCCGAGCCCGTGGTCGCGATGAGAAGCTTCGCCTTATCGGCGCCCGCCTCTTTGAGCACATCGACCGTCGAGCCGTTTCCGCAGATACCCATTACGTCATACTGCTCCACCATATTGGTGACTTTATCGGAATTTATATCCACCACGACTATATCGTGGCTTTCATTGCATAATTGAGCGGTCATCGTTGAGCCGAATTTTCCCTGACCGACAATGATAATATACATAGTTTACGACCTTTCGATTATTCGGCGGTTTCCTTTGCTGCCTCAGTCTTTTCTCTCTCCGCTTTTTCAACGGATTTCCATTCTCTGATAAGGAATGCGAGCGGGATAAAGACGAGGATTCCGACCGCGGCGCCTGCCAGGAAGATATGCGGAGGGGGAACATTAACAACTTCGGCATAGTCGTTTGTATATGTCTTTACCGCAAAGGCTTCAGTAACTGCCGAGCCGATTGCGGGACCGATTATCATCGGTATCATAACGCCGAATATCATTCTGACGCCCTGGAACGAGCCGACCTTGCCCTCGGGAGTGAAGTCTCTGACTGCCGCCGAGAGAAGAATTCCCATCAGGCCGTAGCCCGCAAGGAAAACAACTGCACAGACCGCGAATGTCGCGAGATTCTTCGCAAAGAACACGGCGACAAGACCTGCGAGGAAGAAAACAACGGAGGGAACCGAAAACGGCGCTCTGCCTTTTTTATCCATGAGCGAACCCATTATGATGGCGCCTGCAATGACACCGCCGATTATCAGAACCGCGGCAATTGCGAAGACGGGGGTGATATTGAGAGAGCCCAGGTCAAGTCCAATCTGATGCTGAACATAGATGAAAAGATAGGGAAGGAATACCTGAACCGCAACGCAGTAGATGCAAAGGCAGGCGAGCGATAGGTAGAGGCCTCTGTTCGCTTTTATTACGGAAGGCTTGAAGCCGTAGATGAGGTCTGCCCAGAAGTTTGTATTCTTCTTCTTGCCGCTTAGGGAATCTTTAACAGTGAATATACCGATTACGCCGCATATTGTGACGAGAACACCGAGACCGATGAAGCATTTCGGATAGCCGAATGAGCTTGCGAGCACGCCGAAGGCGACTGTGACGATAACCATCGCGAGAACGGGCATTGTCGCGAGCAGGCCTTCCGTCTTTGCTCTGTTTGAATTATCGGTGATATCTGTAATCCATGCGTTGAATGCCGCGTCGTTGCTGGTTGAGCCCATGAAAGTCATAATGCAGTCCATTACGATTACGACCAGAACGGTTGCTCCCAAAGCGGCGGCAGCCTCTATGCCAAGCACTTTGCCGACGTTTTCTCTTGAAATAAGCGCGAACGCGGCGACCGTGAAGCCCCAGGCGATATAACCGCCGCAGATAAAGAGTTTCCTGCGGTTGACCTTATCGCTGAGAGTTCCCATAAACAGGGTTGTCATAACGGCGACCACAGAGCTCGCGGCGACCATGTGGGAAATATCCTTTGACGAGCCGCCGATTACATTGAAAAGGAAGGTGTTGAAATAGTTGTTCTCGACCGCCCAGGCGACCTGACCCATAAATCCGAAAAGGATAATGTTGAATATCGCGGCCTTGCCGAGTTTGGTTGATTTATTCATATCAATCCCTCTTATTTTTTAATCTTCTTGATGAAATATGTCAGAGCGCCGATTGATGCGAGCGCAGCAGCGCTGTAACCCGCCGCATGTAATGCCATGGCTTCTCTGTCGGTGAAATTCTTGAAAACGGGGCCGAGGCTCTCGCTCTTGAGACCGAATTCCTTGAAATGTCTGAGCTCCTGTCTGAATCTTGCGGGGTTTCTTTCACTCAGTTCAAGATATCTGACGCAGCTGTGGCAGCCGTCCGTATAAGCTCTGAATCCCGCCGTCTTATGCTGGGCAAGGAATATTCCGTCGACGAATCCGGAGAAATCGTTCAGATGGTCGTGACCGAAGAAAGCGGCCTTGACAGCGCCCGTGCGTTTCCATGCCTCAAACTCGCCGCCGTTATAATCGGGTGCGGCGGGAGCTTCGCCGAGATAACCGACCGTGCCCCTCGCTTTGACATAATGAGTGCCTCTGCGTTTGCCGAAGCCCTCAACCGCCCAGGGAAGCTCGGGCAGCTTTGCCTTACGCAGCAGCCTGTATTCCTCGGGGATGGGTATATGCTGGAATATATATGAAGGAAGCGGATTGCCGTCATTCTCTTCTTTGAGCTTGGCGCTCTCTTTTTCGAACCACTCAATCTGATCTTCGTGAACCCAGTCATAGAATGAGACGGAGGCATCCTCGCAGAGATTGTTCGAATCGAGGAACCAGAGGCAGGCGAGCGGCTTTTTGCCGTCCTGCGAATAGATGAGCTCCTTGAAGTCGGCCTTGCCGGGAACTCCGTCGCTCCTCATAATCATACCCTCGATTTTATTATAAGCGGCGATTATTTCCTCGTCGCATTTGGGATCGTGCTCATGGTTGCCCATAATTGCGGCTACGGGTATCTTTCTCGAAAGAATCGGGCCGCAGACAGCCTTGACGCCTGCTATAAATCCCTCGGGATCCTTCTTGCAGTTTGTCGTATAGTAATTGTCTCCGAGCAGAACGCACAGGTCCGGGCGATACATATCGAGCGCCGCGTTCATCATTTTCTGCATATCCTTGAATTTCTTTGAATCCTCATAGTCAAAGGATTCGTGAAGGTCGCCGAAAAGCAGTATTCCGAATCTTCCGTTAGAATTGAATTTCAACATTTTTTCAACACTCCTACGGGAAAAGCAAAAACATTTCCCTATTATTCATTTCATTATATCACATTATTATATAATATTGCAATAATAAAAATACTTGTTAAAAGCGGATGTTTGTGATAGTATAATCGGGTAAGAAAAACTGCGGAAAGTGAAAGAAATGCCGAGAATAATTGATTTTGAAATAACCGAAGAATATGAAAATATAAAGATATTCACCTTTCTGAAATATAAGAGGGGTTTTTCGACCAAACTCATCCGCACTCTGAAAAACACGGAGAACGGAATCCTTCTCAACGGCAAATTTGCCCGCACGGTCGATCTGCTTAAGGCGGGGGATAAGCTGACGGTTTCAATTCCCGATGATGAATCTGCTCCCGCTCCCGCCGAGAGTGAAATTGACGTTATTTATGAGGATGATGATTTGTTAATCATAAACAAGTCGCCTTATATGGCTATGCATCCGACTCATAATCATCAGGGGGATACGCTCGCGAACGCGGTCGCCTCGCACCTCGCAAAAGCAGGAAAATCCTGCACTTTCAGGGCCGTCGGCCGCCTTGACAAAGGAACATCGGGGCTTGTGGTCTGCGCTCTGAATCCGCTCGCCGCGAGCAAGCTGAACGGTAAAATCAAAAAGGAATACCTTGCGGTAGTGAAGGGTGTTCCCGAAAAGAGAGGGACCGTCGATGTCCCGATTTACCGCCCCGATCCGATGAAAACCCTGCGCGCCTGCTCCTATGAAAAAGGGGTGGAGAGTGCAGTAACACACTGGGAGCTTGTCGATGCGCGTGAGGACAGATCGCTCATCCGCCTGCGGCTCGAAACTGGCAGAACCCATCAGATAAGAGTTCACATGGCCCATATCGGGCATCCGCTCGCGGGCGATTCGTATTACGGCGATTTCCTGCCGGAATACGGCCATCAGCTCCTCCACTGCGAAAAAGTGGAATTCACCCATCCCGTCACGGGAGAATCTGTTGATTTCACCGCACCCGCACCTGAGGAATTCCGTGAATGTTTGGGCAAATAATCTGTATAAAAATACACATATTATTCTTGATTTTCAAATACGCCTTGACTTTATTCTTTTATAAATGTATAATATGCGCGTATTTCATTATACGGGAGATATTTCTCCCGAAGTATTACGGAGGTCAATTATGAAAACTTTAATCAGAGTTCTTGCGGTAGTTACCGCTCTTATTCTCGCTCTCGGCTGCCTCGCTTCCTGCGGAGCAAAGACCGAAGACGGCACAACCGCAGAAAACGCATCCGAAAACGCGGCAGAAGCAAAGCTCACTGCCAAAGACGGCGTTCTTGTTATGGCGACCAACGCTTCCTTCCCTCCCTATGAATTCGTAGGGGATGACGGCGAATTCGCAGGCATCGATGTTGAAATCGCAGGCCTTATCGCCGAGAAACTCGGCCTTAAGCTTGAAATTCAGGATGTTGAGTTCGGTTCAATCATCGGCGGCGTTCAGTCCGGCAAGTTTGATATGGGTATGGCCGGTATGACGGTTACCAACGAAAGAAAAGAGAGCGTCAATTTCACCGCCACCTATGCTACCGGCGTTCAGTCCATCATCGTTAAGGAAGACAGCGAAATCAAGAGCTTCGACGATTTCTTCAATGAAGACGGCACTGTCAAGGATATCAAGATCGGCGTTCAGCAGGATACCACAGGCGACATCTACTGCTCCGATACCGTTGAAAACGGCGGCGTGGGCGAAGATCATGTCACTCAGTTCAAGACCGGCAACGACGCTGTCCAGGCGCTTGTTTCGGGCAAGGTTGACGCTGTTATCATAGATAACGAGCCCGCAAAGTCCTATGTTGAAGTCAACAAGGGCCTGACAATTCTCGATACCGCATATACCGAGGAAGAATACGCAATCTGCGTAGCAAAGAATAATACCGCTCTGCTTGAGGCAATTGACGGCGCGCTTGCATCGCTCAAGGCTGAGGGCAAGATTGACGAGATTATCGGCAAGTATATTGCGAAATAAAAAGTAAGTTTATATCTGATGCGTATGACGGATCCGTCATCCGCTTCGTTATTTGTGAGGAGTTCCGGTTATGAAAGAATGGTTTGCCGATCTTGCACAACAGTTTGAATTGAATTTCATTACCGGCGACAGATGGACCTGGCTGCTTGAAGGTTTCAAGATGACTCTTGTCATCACCTTCTTTGCCACTCTGCTCGGCATCGCCATCGGCGTTGTTATTGCGACCGTGCGGTCAAGTTATGACAAGAACAAGGAGTCGATGAAGAAAAAGGGCGGCTTAGGTTACCGCGTATTGTCATTTTTCAACGGCCTGTGCGGCCTGTATCTGACCGTAATCCGCGGCACACCCGTTGTCGTCCAGCTTCTTATTATGTATTTCATCATCTTCGCCTCTTCGACCAACAGCACCATGGTTGCGGTTATATCCTTCGGAATAAATTCCGGAGCCTATGTCGCTGAAATATTCCGCGGCGGTATCATGAGCGTTGACAAAGGGCAGTTTGAAGCTGGCAGAAGCCTCGGTTTCAACTATATCCAGACTATGCGCTATATCGTAATTCCGCAGATGTTCAAGATAGTTCTGCCGATGCTCTGCAACGAGTTCATAGTTCTTATTAAAGAGACCTCAATAGCCGGCTATGTCGGTATCCGCGATCTTACCAAGGCGGGCGATCTCATCCGCGGGCGCACATTCTCGGCTTTTATGCCGCTTATCGCGGTGGCGCTCATCTATCTCGCGGTTGTTATCATTTTTACTAAGCTGGTAAAGAGACTCGAGAGGAGGCTGCGCAACAGTGACCACTGAGAAAAAAGCACTTGTTAAAGTTGACGGCCTCTATAAGTATTTCGGCAGCAACAGGGTTCTGCGCGGAATTTCCGCGGAAATCGACAAGGGCGAGGTCGTCGTTGTCATCGGCCCGTCCGGTTCGGGCAAGAGCACTTTCCTGCGCTGCCTGAATCTGCTCGAAGAGCCCACCTACGGCGAGGTCTGGCTCGAGGATAAACTCGTGACACCCGTCGATCCGTATCTTCACGCGGACGTTATCGAATTATCAAAGACCTATCAGAAACTTTTCGCTCAGCATAAATCCGCTCATCCCGGCGCAAGCGACGAGAGCATAAAGGAAGAACTGATTAAAAAGATAAAAGTTGAAGATCTGCTCCACGAAAAGCATGAGGGCAAGGCCTATAAATCGCTGATGAAAAAGATTTATGATGAGAATTATATCAACATAAATCTCGCGAGGCAGAAAATCGGTATGGTTTTCCAGCAGTTCAATCTGTTTGAGAATCTTACTGTAATTGACAATATCACGCTCGCTCCGATGAAACTGCTCAAAATGAGCAAAGAGGACGCTACAAAGAAGGCAAATGAACTGCTTGAGAGAATCGGGCTTCTCGATAAGGCGGATGCCTATCCGGTTCAGCTCTCAGGCGGCCAGAAGCAGAGAATAGCGATAGTCCGCGCTCTCGCGATGGATCCTGATGTGCTTCTGTTTGACGAGCCCACCTCCGCACTCGATCCCGAGATGGTCGGCGAGGTGCTCGATGTTATGAAGGAGCTCGCAAAATCGGGAATGACAATGGTTGTCGTCACTCACGAAATGGGTTTCGCCAAAGAAGTTGCCTCCCGCGTTATTTTTATCGACGAAGGCGTGATTATGGAAGAGAATACTCCGGAAGAATTCTTCTCAAATCCGCAGAATCCGCGCCTGAGAGATTTCCTCTCAAAGGTGCTTATATAAGGAAGGAGAAAGCTTATGTTATCAGCAGTTGCAGGCGCAGTTAGATTTGTTATGGTTGCTATTATGACCGTTGTTACCTTTATCACCCCGTTTCTCGGCAAAAAAGAGGGCAAAATCGAGCGCAAGGCGGAGGATTGCAAAGCGGCTTTCGCAGCAATTTCCGATACTCACCTGACAGACAGTTTCATCCGCCTCGGTATGTTTGAATTCGGCCTTCAGGATATGGCTGAGGCCACCGACCGCCTCGATGCTCTTGTTATCAACGGCGACATCACCGACCACGGCTATCCCGAGCACTGGCAGGCATTCACAGACACCCTGCTCAAATATGATATTTCAGATAATAATATCATGGTGCTCGGCAATCACGATACCTGGGGCGGCGACCGCACCGGCGATTATACCAAAGAAAACTTTATAAAGTATTCAAAGGAAGCCACCGGCAGAGAGATTGACAATGTGTATTTTACCGCCGAAATAAACGGCTATCCGGTAATCGTTCTCGGCTCTCAGTCAGATCACACCGGCCCGACCTTCTATCAGGATCAGCTTGACTGGTTTGCCGAGGAGATGGAAAAGGCCTCCGAAAAGGGCCTGCCGATTTTCGTATTCTGCCATCAGCCCTTCAACGGCACCCACGGTCTGCCTTACAACTGGGAAATGGAAAAGGACGCCGACCCCACGGAAGGCGGAATCGGCGAGCATTCGGACTATATTCTCAATATCTGCAATCAGTATAAAAACGTAATCTTTATCAGCGGACACGTCCACGCGGGCCTCAGTAATACCGAGGACGGCACTAATTATTCAAGCGTTGAAAAGGTCGGCAATGTCACTTCCGTAAATCTGCCGAGCTATGAGTATTTCGATGTTCTCCGCCACGGCCACATGGTAAACGGCACAGGCTTCGTATTTGAAGTTTATGACGGCGAAATCCTCCTGCGCGCACGCAATTTCGCTACCGGCACCTGGCTCGAAAACTATGATGTGACAATAGAGATTGAGAAATAAGAGCATAAAAATAACCCGTCGAGTTATCTCGACGGGCTTTTTGTTACTGTAATCAGTCGCTGATATAGGGCATGAGAGCAACCTGACGTGCGCGCTTGATGGCGGTGGTCAGCTCGCGCTGATGCTTTGCGCATGTGCCTGTAACGCGGCGGGGGAGTATCTTCGCTCTCTCGGAAGTGAACTTTGAAAGCTTGTTGACGTCTTTATAGTCGATATACTCTACTTTATCAACACAAAAAGCGCAGACCTTTCTGCGGCCTTTTCTGTTGCCTTTGGCGTTTTTATCATAAGGCATGGCATAAACCTCCTTTAATAATCGGAATTCTCTCAGAAGGGCAGATCGTCCTCATCGGGAATTTCCTGGAAATCTCCCTCATCTGCTGTTGAGTATGAGGGTGCGGGTTCATTGAATGCGGCGGGAGCAGCAGAAGCTCCGGTATTGGTATCGTTTTTGCCTCCGCAGAAGCTGATATTGTCCGCGATTATCTCTGTGCTCTTTCTCTTGTTGCCGTTCTTGTCTTCCCAGTTTCTGGTCTGGATAGAGCCGTTAACCGCAATCATTGAGCCCTTGTGAAAGAATCTGCTGACAAATTCGGCCTGCTGTCTCCATGCTGTAACATCAATGAAGTCTGCCTGACGCTCTTCGCCCTGCTTGACAAAGTTTCTGTCAACTGCGACGGTGAAGGAGCATACCGATATATCCTGAGAAGTCTTCTTGAGCTCGGGATCCGCGGTCAGACGACCCATAATTGCTGCACAATTAAGCATTGTTTCCGGCCTCCTGAAAATTAATTATTTTTCTTCTTTTGCTATGATGAGCGAACGAAGCACGCCGTCTGTGATTTTGAACACACGGTCGAGCTCAGCGGGGAACTCGGGCTCTGCCGAGTAGTTGTAGATGGCATAGTATCCCTCGGGCTCGTCGTTGATGGGATAGGCGAGTTTGCGCTTGCCCCACTCATCAATGCTCTCGAGAGTGCCTTCCGCTTCGATCATGGCCTTGAATTTCTCGATGAGTGCCTGAACAGCTTCTTCGCCGTTGGCTACTGAGAAAACAACCATGGTTTCGTAGTTCTTTGCTGACATCCTTAAGCACCTCCTTCCGGTCTTCGGTCACGACTGTCGTGACAAGGAATAAATTATAATCTAATCTGCCGCATACACGGCGGAGTTAAATTCTATCAAATAATATAATAAAAGTCAAGAATTATTTTTATTATGAATACATTTCGCGGTTTCTGATGATTTTCATCGTGGTTGTCTTCGGGAATTCGGTATCCCTGGTCTTGATGGTTATAACTCTCTTGAATTTCGGGAGAACCTCGTTGACCTTGTGGACATCCTCTTTCAGATGCTGCTCGCAATCGGGATATTCTTCCTTGTTGAGGTAGAATTCCGCAGTGATCTTGTCATCTTCCTGATATACGAGAACTTCGGAGACATAATCGATGCAGATGAGCTTATCCTCAATCTCCTCGGGGGAGACGTTCTTGCCGTTTGAGAGAACGATGAGATTCTTTTTGCGGCCTACGAAATAGAGGTAGCCGTCTTCATCCATTCTGCCGTAGTCGCCGGTCCTGAGCCATCTGCCGTCCTCAGCGTCATCAAACGCCTCTGCGGTCGCCTCGGGATCGTTATAGTAACCCTGCATGACGTTCGTGCCCTGAACGTAGATTTCGCCCACACCGAATTCATCGGGATACATAATCTTGATTTTGTTGCAGGGGAGAGCCTGACCGACGCTGCCGAAGCGGACATAGTCCCTGAGGTTTACGGTGATAGCGGGGGAGCATTCGGTCATGCCGTAGCCGTTGATGATCTGGATGCCGAAGTCGTTCATTCCCTGCTCGTATTTCGGATCGAGATTCGCGCCGCCGCAGATTATGAATTCAAGTTCGCCGCCGAGGTTGTCGATGATGGTTTTGAATATCTTTCTTCGAACGTCGATGCCGTGCTTATAAAGGAATCTGCTGATTTTAAGACCTTTTTCAAGTTTCTCCGCCTGGCCGCTCTTCTTAGCGGTTCTCCAGATTCTGTCATAGATGCTGTTGACAACGAGCGGAACCGCCGAGAAGTTCTGCGGATGATAAGTCTTCATATCCTTCTGAAGATCCTTGACGCCGTCGTTGATATATCCCCATTCGGCGAGAAGGTAGCCCGAGAAGAGGGCGCCGACCCAGCAGAATGTGTGGTTGAGCGGAAGGAAGCCCATGGCGTGCTCGCCCTTCTGGACTGAGCAGGATGCCGTGACATCGCTCGTGACATTGAAATGAGAGAGCATAACGCCTTTGCTCAGGCCCGTTGTGCCCGAGGTATAGACGATGCAGGCAAGATCATCGGGTTCAACTTTAGCGTCGATGCAGCGTGTGTCGCCCGCCTTGATCGCGGCTCTGCCTTCCTCTTTATATGCCGGGAAATCGGAGACATTATAAAATTCCTTTACCGGATTCTGCGGATCCGCCTTGACCGCGTCAACGAAATGAGCGGTTTCGTCGCAGTAGACCATGGCGTCGCATCCGCCTCTGATGAGCTGGCTGACTATCTCTGCTTCAGAGAGCTTTATATCCATCGGCAAAACGATATTTCCGCCGATAAGAGTGGCGTAATAGGCAACTATCCATTCATAGGAATTCTCGGCAATGATTGCGATCTTCTTTTTGCCGTCAAGGCCGTGGAGATAATAGTAAGTGCCGAGAGCGGTGATTTCGTCCCAGGTCTGGTTGAAGGAGCGCTCCTCCTCTTCCTTCTTGGCGTTGAGAAAGATGAACTGTCTCTTGTCGCCGCCCTTTCTGGTGCCGTATTCGATGATTTCCTTGAGCGTTTTCAGCTTGTTTATTTCTTCTACAAATGCGGGGTCGATGTCGTTGAGTAATTTCTTTTTCAAAGCTTTACATCCTTCCGTTTTGAAATATACCATTTCGGTTTTTCGCAGATTAACCTTTCAAATTATATCATTAATTAAATAAAATAGCATTAGATAAAACAGAAAAAGTGCATAAAAAACAGCGGCAATTTTCGGGATATTGTATAGTCTATTCTTTGGTTTGACAATATATAGTTACTGTGTTATTATAAAATGTAAGGTTGATTATTATCCGGAAGGGGTGAGAGAATGAATGAAAAAATCGGCGAACTCCGCAAAAAAGCAATGTCCCTGCCGCTGACTCCCGGTGTCTACATCATGAAAAACAAGAGCGGGGAAATAATCTATATCGGCAAGGCGAAGGCGCTCAAAAACAGAGTAAGCCAGTATTTCGGCTCGCCCAGGAATCACACAGCCAAAGTGCTGAAAATGGTCGAAAATGTCAATGATTTTGATTACATTCTCTGCGACACCGAGTTCGAGGCCCTTGTGCTCGAATGCTCTCTGATAAAACAGCATTCCCCGAAATACAATATTCTCCTGAAGGATGACAAGGGCTACAGTTATATCAAGATTTACGGCGATGAGTGGAAGAATTTCAGAGTTGTTCTTCAGAAGGATGAAGACGGCGCACAGTATATCGGCCCTTATATGAGCTCTGCCGGAATATCTGCCGCAGTTGACAGAGCAAAGAAGATATTCAGAATTCCGACCTGCAATAAGCAGTTCCCTAAGGAATACGGCAAGAGCCGACCCTGCCTCAATTATTCGATAGGCCAGTGCTCCGCCCCCTGCGCCGGCAAGATAAAAAAAGACGCTCATAACGAAAATGTCGCCCGCGCTCTCGATTTTATCACAAACGGTTCGGATAAAGTGATTGAAGAGCTGACGGAGCAGATGATGAAGGCTTCCGAAAACGAAGAATTTGAAAAAGCCGCGAAACTCCGCGACACCATAAAGGCAATAAATAAGATTTCCGATAAGCAGAAGGTGGTTGCTGCCTCAGTTAAGGAGCAGGATGTTTTTGCAATAGTCGGAGCCAAGCAGGGCGTGAATCCGAAAGCCTGCCTCTCGGTCCTGAGATTTGAAAACTACCGTCTATACGACAGCGAGCATTTCATAATAGACCTGCCCGAGGATCTGCCTTCCGCAAGGCATGAGCTTATCAGAAGCTTTTATACGATAAGGGATTACGCTCCGCCGAGAATTGCGGTTGACGGCGAGACTGAGGATGCTGAGCTCCTTTCGCAGTGGCTCTCCGAAAAGGCGGGCAGGAAGGTAACTATTGCCGTGCCTCAGCGCGGAGAACAGCACAGCATTATGGAAATGTGCCGCTCAAACGCCGCGCAGAAGCTTGCGCTCTATCTCGGGCGCACCGGCAAGGCGACCGCGGCTCTCGATGAGCTCGGTCAGATTTTAGGTCTTAAATCCCCGCCCGAATTCATCGAATCCTATGATATTTCACATACGGCGGGCTCAAATAATGTTGCGGGAATGGTCGTTTTCAAAGACGGCCTGCCGTTCAAAAAAGCCTACCGCCGTTTTACGATAAAGGGCTTTTCCGGCCAGGATGACTATGCCTCAATGGCGGAGGTCATTGACAGACGGCTGACCGAATATGAAAACAGCGAGGATACCGAGGGTTTCGGCAGGCTTCCCGATCTGATACTTCTCGACGGCGGAAGCGGCCAGGTAAATGCGGTAATACCCGTTTTGATGAAACATAATCTTGATATACCGCTTTTCGGAATGGTCAAGGATTCCCACCACCGCACAAGAGCGATTGCGAAATCCGGCGGCGAAATTTCGCTGACCTCAAAGCGAAGCGCTTTCACGCTCGTATCTACAATTCAGGAGGAGGTTCACCGGTATTCCGTTGCTTATCACCATGCGAAAAACAAGAAATCGGGAATTTCCACAACGCTTATCAATATTGAAGGAATAGGCGAATCAAGGGCGAAGGCGCTGATGAAGCATTTCAAAACCGTGCGCGCGATTTCCAAGGCAACCGAGGAGGAATTATCGGCGGTCAAGGGTATGAGCAAAGCCGCGGCGAAGGCGGTATATGAAGCTTTTCACGATGAAGATTAGGAGAAAAGTATGTTTGTTGACATTGCAAAAATCAAAATAAAAGGCGGCAACGGCGGCAACGGAGCCGTCAGCTTCCGCAGAGAGAAATATGTTGCCGCGGGCGGCCCCGACGGCGGTGACGGCGGCAGAGGCGGAAACATCGTTTTTCAGGTAAACGACAATCTCTCCACACTTGCTGATTTCCGCTATAAAAGAAAATACACCGCCCCGAACGGCCAGGACGGCTCGGGCGGCAGAAAAAACGGACGCAAAGGCGAGGATCTCATAATTCAGGTTCCCAGAGGCACGATAATCAGAGAAGTTGAGAGCGGCGCCGTAATGGCGGATATGTCAACCGATGAGCCTTTTATCGCCGCGAAGGGCGGCAGAGGCGGCTGGGGCAATCCCCATTTTGCAACTCCGACCAGACAGGTCCCGAGATTTGCCAAAGACGGCACGCCGGGCGAGGAATGGGAGGTTTCTCTCGAGCTGAAACTTCTCGCCGATGTCGGTCTGCTCGGTTTTCCGAATGTTGGCAAATCCACTCTCGTTTCTGTCGTCAGCGAGGCGAAGCCGATTATCGCCAATTATCATTTTACTACAATTACGCCAGTGCTCGGCGTCGTTTCAATGGGCGAGGGCAATTCGTTCGTGATGGCGGATATACCCGGTCTCATTGAAGGCGCGGGCGACGGAGTCGGCCTCGGACACGAATTCCTGCGCCATGTTGACCGCTGCCGTATGCTCGTTCACATACTTGATGCAGCGGGTAGCGAGGGCAGGGACCCGATTGACGATTTCAATATCATAAACAAAGAGCTTGAAAAATTCGATCCCGAGCTTGCAAAGAGGCCGCAGATTGTGGTTGCGAACAAAATCGACCTCGCGAGCGATGAGCAGCTTGAAACTCTCAGGGAATATTTTGAGAGCAGAGGATATGAATTCTATAAAATGTGCGCCCCGATAAATGAGGGAACGCAGGAAATAGTCAATGCAATCTGGAATAAACTTCAGACTCTTCCGCCCATCAAGCGCTATGAAACGGAAGCAATACCCGTTGAAATGTTTGAAAAAACGCAGGATAAGGGCTTTACGATTACGGTTCGCGACAATGTCTATTTTGTTGAGGCAGAATGGCTTCTCAAGATTCTGCAGAGATGCGATCTTGACGATTATGAGTCCCTGCAGTATTTCCAGAGGATTCTTGTTTCAAGCGGTATAATCGACGCCCTTCATGAGCACGGAATTCAGGAGGGCGATACCGTCTCGATTTACGACCTCGAATTTGATTTTGTGAATTAAGGTGATTTTTTGTCAAATCCATCATCATACAGTCCGCTAGCTCTCGCGTTCCTGGGCGACACGGTCTTCGATCTGCTGGTCCGGAAAGAGCTTCTTGACGACGCCAACAGGCCCGCAGGCGACCTTCATAAGCTCGCCTCGCAGAGGGTCTGCGCATCTGCTCAGGCGGCGGCGATAAAAAAGATTCTCCCCGCTCTGAGCGAGGAGGAGACAGAGGTATTCAAGAGGGGCAGGAACGCCCATCCGGGCAGCACTCCAAAGAATCAGTCCGCTTCGGATTATCACTATGCCACGGGCCTTGAATGCCTTTTCGGCTGGCTGTATCTCGGCAATAATAAACAGAGGATTCTTGAATTATATAATCTGATGAAGGAAGGCGGTGAAACCGTTGAAGATGCCTGATAAAAAGACGGCGCTGAATGCCGCGAAAGAGGCGGGGATATGGATAATCGGCTGTATTCTCTATGCGACAGCGGTCAACGGATTTGCTCTGCCGAATTCGATAGCCCAAAGCGGCATGACCGGCGCGGGCGTAATTCTCCATAAGCTTTTCGGCTGGCCGATAGGTCTTGTGGGCTTTGCCCTTAATGTTCCACTGCTGATTCTGATGTATATTTTTATCAGCAAAACGAGCCTTCTCAAAACTCTTATCGTTTCGGGAATTCTCTCGGTCGCGCTCGACCTTATGACCTGGCTTTTCAAGACTTATATTCCCGTTTATGAGGGCAACCCGATACTTGCCGCGCTGATTTGCGGTGTTCTACAGGGCGCAGGTCTCGGAATGATAATGACGACAAACGCCACAAGCGGAGGCACGGATATAATCGGCAGGCTGGTTCATAAAGTCATTCCATATATTACCGTCGGCAAGGTTGTTATGGCGGCGGATGCGCTGATAGTCATTATTTATATGATAGTTTTCAAAAGCTTCGACAGCGGACTTTATGCTATTATTGTAGCTTTCGTTTCATCCCGCGTGATTGATTCCCTGCTTTACGGCATGGGCAACGGAAAGATGCTGATGATTTTCTCCGACAAGGCGCACGAAATCGCAGAGGCGATTATTTCGTCCTCAAGGCGCGGTGTTTCGATTATTCCCGCAACAGGTGCTTATTCCAAAGAAGAGAAAAATATGCTTATCTGTGTCGCAAGAAAAAATGAAATCAGCGGTCTGCTTAAAACAGTAAGATCAATAGACGAGGAAACATTTATCATCGTCAGCGAAGCAAACGAAGTCCTCGGCAAAGGATTCAGAAGAAGCATAAACAGTTAGTGCCAAGCAAAATGAACAGCCCTCTCCCAAGCGGAGAGGGCTGTGTTATTATTAAATAATTCTTTATGCCTCTGTATCTTCTGCCGCTTCTGCGGGAGCTTCGGCAGGAGCTTCAACTGCCGCGGGAGCAGGAGCTGCTTTCTTGTCATCGGCGCCGGAAACAACAAGGTTTACGATGATGCCGAGGATGAGAGCGCAGGCAACTGCGGTGAGAGTAACGTGAGTGTTCTCTGTGCCGATGCAGAGCTTCATTCCGCCGATACCGCTGATAAGAACTACCGCAACGACAAAGAGATTCTTGTTTTCGCCGAGGTCAACATTCTGGATCATCTTGAGACCGCTGACTGCGATGAAGCCGTAGAGGGTGATGCAGACGCCGCCCATTACGCAGGAGGGAATCGAGCTGAGAAGAACGATGAACGGATTGAAGAAGGAAGCGAGAATTGCGATGATTGCTGTTGTGGTGATAGTGATGACGGAGGCGTTGCCGGTGATGGCTACGCAGCCGATTGATTCGCCGTAAGTTGTGTTCGGGCAGCCGCCGAAGAATGCGCCGACCATTGAGCCGATACCGTCGCCGAGGAGGGTTCTGTGGAGACCGGGATCCTCAAGCAGTTCCTGATTGATAATTGTGGAGAGGTTCTTGTGGTCCGCGATATGCTCTGCGAATACAACGAATGCTACGGGAATATAGGCAACTGCGATGGTTGCGATATATGAACCGGTGATTTCGGAAAGGCCTTTGAGACCGGTGAGGAATGTAAATTCGGGAACAGCGAAAAGTTTCATGCCGCTGAATTTGATGAAATCGATGATCTGTGAGAATCCGGTTACGGTGAAGATTGTCGCTACGATATAGCCTGCGGCGATACCGATGATGAAGGGGATGAGCTTAGCGGTTTTCTTGCCGAATACGGAGCAGATTATAACTACGAAGAGAGTAACGAGAGCGCAAATGAAGAATGCCCAGCCGTTCTTTGTCATGAGATAGCCGTCTGCAATTGCGGTAGCGCCGCCGAGTGAATCGCCGACTGCGTTGCCTGCAAGGGAGAGACCGATGATTGCAACAGTGGGGCCTATGACGCATGCGGGCATGAGCTTGTTGATCCAGTTAACGCCTGCGATCTTTACGATAATGGCGATAACTACATAGACAAGGCCTGCGAATGCGGCGCCGAGGATAAGACCTGCGAAGCCGAGAGCTGCGGAAACGCCGCCTGCGAATGCGGCTGCCATTGAGCCGAGGAATGCGAAGGATGAGCCGAGGAAAACGGGGCTTCTGAACTTAGTGAACAGCTGATAGACGAGGGTGCCTATGCCTGCGCCGAAAAGAGCTGCCGACTGAGCCATTCCGTGGCCTACGATGACGGGAACAACGATGGTTGCCGCGAGGATTGCGAGGAGCTGCTGGAAAGCGAATACAATGATTTGACCCGCTTTCGGTTTGTCTTTTACGCCGTAAGTCAGATTCATAAAATTACCTCCAAATAATATATACCTGAGTGAACGCCGAAGCGTAAATTCACAATTCACATTAAAAATAATATTACCACAATATTTTGCGTTTGTAAAGCGTCTCAACAACAAAATACGGTAAAAAATTTAACAATTTTTATTGTTTAAAGGTTGAAACGGTTAAATATAATTGCTATAATAAATATGTATTTTCTCAAATTATCGGAAAGCGAGGATAACGGAAATGAAAAAGATTATCTGCGCCGGTGCCGGCCACGGCGGACTTGCCGCCGCTCTTCTGCTTGCACGCGAGGGGTATGATGTCACCGTTCTGGAAACAAAAAGCCGCAAGGAACTCGGCTATGACTGGCATGACTGCGCCTGGCTCCCCGCGTTTGAAAGAATCGGTATAAAGCCGGATAACCCCGAATTCGTCTATCCTTTCTTCCAGTATACCTATCATAATCCCGCCGAGACGGTCGCTTTCACGGTTAAGAACAAAAGTATAGAGAATCTCAGAATGTTTGACCGCCGCTACCTTCTCGATCTGCTTATTGACGAGTGCAAAAAAGCGGGCGTGAAATTTGAATTCGGCAAGAATATCACCGGTGCAATCGTTGAGGGCCATAAGGTTGCCGGCGTTCACACCGCGAGAAAAGAATACAAAGCCGATCTTGTAATCGACGCTGCCGGTATGGATTCGCCGGTCAGAAAATCCCTGCCTCCCGCCACGGGAGTTCAGAAGGAAATCGATTCCGATAAAATCATCTGGACCTACCGTGCTTATTACGAAAACAGGCTTAACAAGCCCGCGCCCGAATATCAGAATATTTACTTTTTCCATTGCGGAAAGCCCGGTATGGACTGGCTCATAACCGAAAAAGACTTTATCGATGTGCTTGTCGGCAGTTTTTCTCCTCTTACAAAGGAGGATATCGACAGAGCCGTTGCGGATTTCCAGCGCATATATTCACACATGAGCGATAAGATTCTCAGGGGCGGCACCGTGCAGAAAATACCCATCGGCAAGGCAATCCCGAAATTCGTCTGGAACGGTTATGCCGCAGTCGGCGACAGCGCCTCGATGACCGAGCCTATGAGCGGCTCGGGTATAAGCCGCTCGATTTCTGCGGGCGCGATTCTTGCGGAAACAGTTTTAAACATCGGCGACGGTGCATACAATCAGAAAAACCTCTGGCATTATGAATATAATTATCTCAAAAAAGAGGGCGAGAGCGCCTATTCGGACTCAATTCTCAGGGAATTTCTTGCTACTCTGACGGCGGAGGATATCGACTATTTCTTCGAGCATAAGATTATGACCGAGAAGGAGATAGGCGGGGGTAAGGTCAAGTTCTCATCACCCGCCGAATTCCTGCAGAAGGTTACGGCGTTTGTGCCGAAAGCGGGTCTGCTGCCGAGAATGGCCGGTGCCGCTCTCAAACTCAGGAAGGCGGAAAATGTCAAGTCCGCTCTGCCCAAAGAATTCTCGCAGAATGCCTATTCCTGCTGGCTGAAGCTTTACAATCAACTCTGATTACGGAGCGTTTTCTTAAATGAAATGTGCTTTTTATACACTCGGCTGCAAGGTCAATCAATATGAATCCGGCGCCATGGCTCAGGAGCTGACAAGGCGCGGATTTACCTGTGTTTCACCCGATGAGGATGCGGATATTTACATCATAAATTCCTGCACAGTTACCGCCGAGAGCGACAGAAAGACAAGGCAGGCAGTGCGCAGATTCCGCAGAAATCATCCTGATTCTATAATCGTGCTGACCGGCTGTATGGCTCAGGCAACCCCCGAAACGGGCAACGACCTGCCCGAGGCGGATATCGTGATGGGAAATAAGACGAATACAGATATCTATGCCCTGATTATGCAGTTTATCAGTAACAGATCGCGTGTTTTCGCTGTCGAGCCGCATAAAATCGGCGAAAAATACGGCGGCCTCGCGGTCACGAATTATCTTGATAAAACAAGAGCCGTCATCAAAATTGAAGACGGATGCAACAGATTCTGTTCATATTGCATTATTCCCTATGCGAGGGGAAGAGTCAGGTCCAAATCCCTTGAGGATATTGAATCGGAGACGCGTGAGCTCGCAAAGAACGGTTTTCGCGAAGTCGTTGCCGTCGGTATAAATCTCTCAGCCTACGGCTCGGATAACGGCAGCGATATAGTGGAGGCTGTGAAGACAATTGCCTCGGTTGACGGAATTGAAAGGGTGCGTCTCGGCTCGCTCGAGCCCGACCATATAACCGAGAAGGTTATAACCGGGCTTTCGCAGATTGACAAATTCTGTCCGCAGTTTCATATTTCGCTTCAGAGCGGCTGTGACAAGACGCTCAAAAAGATGAACCGGCATTACAGCAGCGTGGAGTATGAGGATCTCTGTTCGCGCCTGCGCGAGGTATTCCCCGATGTGAATATCACGACCGACGTCATGGTCGGCTTTCCCGGCGAGACGCAGAGCGATTTTGAGATTTCACTCGATTTCGTAAAGCATATCCGCTTTGAAAAAGTCCATGTTTTTCCTTATTCGAGAAGGCCCGGAACCCTTGCGGCGAATATGCCGAATCAGGTTGAGAACGCAGAGAAACAGCGCCGCGCCGAGATTATGATGAGCGAATGCGAAAAAATCCGTCAGGAATACCTGAATTCACAGATCGGCAGAGTTCTCGAAATCATTCCCGAGGAGAATCATAACGGCGTTGTCAAGGGCTACACGGCAAATTACACGCCCGTTGTTGTCAGCGGAAAATGTGAATTCGGCAAACCCCTAAAAGTAAAAATTACCGGTGCAGAGAATGACTCCTGCATCGGAGAAATCATAACAGGATAATTAAAAAAAGCCGCCTGATAAGGCGGCTTTTCTTTATAAGTATTCAATAAGTGCTTTGAGGTTTTTGACGGCGAGAGTCGCGCGGAAAGGTGATTTATCATACATTTCCGGGGTGGTGACTCCGCTGTAAACGAGCACGCTCGGGACATTGTGATTCATGCCGATTGCGACATCCGTCGCGAGTCTGTCGCCGATAAAAGCGAGCTCATCCTTTTCGCATCCCAAAAAACGGGTGATGTAATCGACCGTCGCTCCCATAGGCTTTCCGAGCACGAGCGGTCTCTTGCCGGTTGAGGCGGCAAACATCTCTATCATAGAGCCCGTATCGGGCATAAAGCCGTCTTTTATCGGGCAGTTTGCATCGGGATGAGTAGCGAGATACACGGCTCCGTCCGCTATGTAATTCGCGGCTTTCCAGATTTTTTCATAGGTCAGCGTCGTATCGAATCCGAGCAGGACTATATCGGGATTTTCATCCACAAGGTTTATTCCTGCCTTCTGCATATCGTCGGTCAGGCGCTCGTTTCCGAGCAGATAAACTTTCGCACCGGGATAGTTTCGATTCAGGTAATCGGTTGCCACGTGAGTTGACATAATCACGCGCTTTTCATCCACCGGGAAGCCCATACCCGCAAGCCTTTCGCGGCAGACCTCAACGTTGTTTGAGGAGTTGTTTGTAAAGAAATAGAAGTCTCTTCCGGTCTCCCTGACCTTGTTGATGAATTCTATCGAGCCGTCGATAATGCTGCCGCTGAGATAAAATGTGCCGTCCATATCGACGATGAAATATTTCGTTTTTGCAAAATAGGTGTTTTTCATATTATTCGCCGACCGAAGACACTTCCTCGTCTCCGACCTTGCCTGTAACCTTCCTGAGATTTGCATGAACCGCGCGCACCTGCGCAAGGCTTGAGGAGATTGCCTTATCGGCGTCGCCCATAACCTTCTCGGCAAAATCTGCGGCACCCTGGCGGATTTCGGCGGACCATTTATTCGCCTTGTCGACTATCTCGGCGGCCTTTTCTTTCGCCTGGTTTTCGGCAAGTTCGCCCTGCTCAATGGAGGTCTTTATGATGGCGTCCGCCTTCTGATTTGCCTCGTCTATGAGCTGCTTTGCCTGAGTAGCCGCGGCTGCTGAGATTTCATCTGCCTTCTTCTGCGATTCAATGACTATCGTGCTGGTTTCAACCGCCTTAGCGGCATCTTCCATGGCTTTCGATTTGATTTCCTCACCGTCGGATGTGGCGTTATCAATGATTTTTTGAGCTTCGGCATCCGCTTCGGCGACCTTGCCCTTGCAGTAATCCTCGGTCTTGAGAACGAGATTTCTGACCTTTTCCTCGGCTGCGGAGACGAGCGCTCTCGATTTTTCCTGAGCTTCGGTAACTACCGTTACGCTCTCCTGCTTTGCCTTGGCAAGGATGTTGTTTCTGTCTGCGACAATGATTTTGGCCTGCTGGATTTCCTTGGGAAGTCCGGCTCTTATTTCGTCGATGGCGGTCCTGACCGCCTCTGCGTCAACGGCAACCTTGCCGCCTCTGAGAGTTTTTGAGCCGCTGTCAATTATGTCTTCTATCTGATTGAGAAGCTGATCCGTATTCATTTATTCGGACTCCTTTCTTTAATCCTCTTGATTATATCCTCGCTGACCGCCGCGGGCAGAAATTCCGTAACGTCGCCGCCGAATTCGCAAACCTGCTTTACGACGCTGGACGAGAGGAACATGTTATTCTGATCGGTGGTCATGAATATCGTTTCAAGTTCGGGGTTGAGATGCTTGTTGATGAGCGCCTGCTGGAATTCATATTCAAAATCGGAAACAGCGCGAAGGCCTTTGACTATCGCGCATGCGCCCTTCTTCTGGCAGTATTCCGCGAGCAGGCCGCCATACATATCGACCTCGCAGTTTTTCAAGTCTTCGGGGATTGAGCGCTCGATGAGCTCAACACGCTCGGAGGCGGTGAAATATGTGTTCGGTTTATGAAAATTCACCATAACAACCACGATGACTTTATCAAAGAGCTTTGAGGCTCTTCTGATGATATCCAGATGGCCGTTTGTAATCGGGTCAAACGTGCCGGGGCAGACCGCAATTCTCATTCAATCAGTCCTTTCTGTAAATCGTGACGGCTGTTTTCCCGTATTTATAGCTGCGGTATTTCTTAAGCCCGCCGCATTCCTCGGGAAGCTCCGCTTTGAGCGGATGCTCGCAGACAACCGTGCCTGCCGTATCGACGAAATCCGAGACACCGTCAAGTGCTCTTTCAAGAAGACCTGCGGAGTAGGGAGGGTCGAGAAAAACTATATCGAATTTATTGATATTCATATGGAGAAACGCAAACGCATCGGACTGCATAATCCTTGATTTATCGGTGAATTTCGTTTTTTCGACATTCTCCCTGATTATGCGGACTGCGCCCTTGTCGGAATCGACGAAAACTGCATCCGACGCGCCTCTGCTGAGCGCCTCGATTCCCATCTGACCGGAGCCTGCGAAAAGGTCGAGAACCCTCGCGCCCTCTGTCTCAAACTGAATCGCGCTGAATATCGCTTCCTTGACTCTGTCGGTGGTCGGTCTGGTAGTTTCTCCCTCAAGGGTTTTTAAGGTCATGCCTCTTGCGCTGCCTGTAATAACTCTCATGCTTTTTCACTCCGAATTATGTAATAATACAGCATTATAATTATCTAACGATATGCGAAAATTGTCAAGTTAATTATTTGTTAATAAAATAATAAATATTTAAAATTCTATTGTAATTTTATATTATTATTGTTATACTGTTAAAGATTATAATGAGGGAAATATCAATTATTTCGGCTCGATATCTCAAAGCAAAGGCAGGTGAGAATATGTCCGTCAGAATCAAATCGGTCGGTGCTGGGAGCATCGCTTCAAAAAAAGGAATAGAGGCGGGCGATATTCTCGTTGATATAAACGGCAATGAAATCAAAGACGTTCTCGATTACCGCTTTTATCTCGCCGATAAAAAGCTGACACTCAGAATCTGCAAAGGTCAGCAGGGAAAGCTGAAGACGGTTCACATCCGAAAGGATGAGAGCGAGGATATAGGGCTCGAATTTGAGACTTATCTCATGGATAAGCAGCATTCCTGCAAGAATAAATGCATATTCTGTTTTATCGACCAGCTCCCCGAGGGGCTCAGGGATTCCCTCTATTTCAAGGATGACGATTCGCGTCTCTCTTTCCTTTTCGGCAATTATGTCACCCTCACCAATCTCGACGATGAAGAGGTTGAGAGGATAATCAGGATGCATATCAGCCCCGTCAATATTTCGGTTCACACGATGAATCCCGAACTGCGCGTAAAAATGATGCTGAATCCCCATGCGGGCGAATGCCTCAGATACATCAAAAGATTTACCGAGAGCGGAATTGAGGTCAACGCCCAGCTTGTGCTCTGCCCGGGAATCAACGACGGCGCGGAGCTCGAATTCTCGCTCAGGGAATTGTTTGCTCTCGGCGAAAATATTCAGAGTATCGCGTGCGTGCCGGTCGGAATCACAAAATACAGAAAGAATCTGCCGGAGCTCAGATCATACGATAAACAGACGGCCGGCGAGGTTATAGATACGATTGACCGCCTGAACGTCGAAAATGTAGCTGCGGGCGGAATGGCGGTTGCTTATGCGGCGGATGAATTCTATCTCTATGCCGAAAGGCCGATGCCCGATTACGATTACTATAACGGTTTTCCCCAGCTTGAAAACGGAGTCGGTATGTGGACTCTTTTCAGAGAGGAATTCATTGAGGCGCTTGAAAACTGCGATGTGACTGAGACAGGCAGGAACATTTCGCTTGTCACAGGCACCGCGGCTTATCCTCTGCTCGAAGAGCTGACTGCTCTCGCCTGCAAAAAGATAAGCGGTCTCAAAGTCCATGTTTACGCGGTTGTCAACCGCCTTTTCGGAGAGAGCATAACCGTCTCGGGACTTATCACCGGCGGAGATATCGTTTATACGCTTGAAGGCAAGGAAACCGGAACGGAGCTGATTATCCCTCCGAACTGCCTTCGCAGCGAAGGGGATATGTTCCTCGATAATATGACCGTAGAGCAGCTCAGCGAAAAACTCGGCGGAATAAAGATTACACAGAACGGACCGGGCGGCGCAGATTTACTCACCGCGCTTCTCGGAGAATGATAACAGAGAGAGGAAACTATGGCAGGAAATGTAGTGGCGATAGTCGGCAGACCGAATGTCGGCAAATCGACCTTATTCAACAAGCTGACAGGTCAGCGCATAGCGATAGTCGATGATACTCCCGGCGTTACCAGGGACAGAATCTACGGCGAATGCGAATGGCTCGGCAGGCACTTCATGCTTATCGATACGGGCGGTATAGAGCCCGCTTCGGAGGACATAATCCTAAAGCAGATGCGCCGCCAGGCTCAGCTCGCGATAGATTCGGCGGATGTGATAATTCTCGTGACCGATATCCGCTCGGGAGTGGTCGCGACCGATATCGAAGTGGCGGCAATGCTCAGAAAGAGCGGCAAGCCCGTCATTCTCTGCGTGAATAAATGCGATACCATAGGCGAGCTTCCGCCCGATTTCTATGAATTCTACAATCTCGGTCTCGGTGATCCGTTTGCGGTCTCATCCGTTCACGGCCACGGCACGGGCGACCTGCTCGACGAGGTTCTCAAATATCTG
>JAFZOE010000111.1 GCA_017552845.1 Clostridia bacterium | reverse complement strand
GGCGTTGCACATTGAAGCAATCTGATAGGGGGTAAGATTCGCCTCGTAGAATCTGCCGGTATAGTGTCCGCCGCTTGAAGCGAATTCGCAGTCATATGCAACCGGGAGCTTGAGGTCATAGCCCGAAATGATGCCGAGAGTATATTCAGCCTCTGCAATTGCCTCCTTGTTGTTGGTCGCCTGTGTATAGAAATATACGCCAACATTGATGCCCGCGGCAATCGCGCCCCTGACATTCTCGGCAAACATGCTGTCGGTATTAAGTGTTCCCGCATCGCCGTAGCCTCTCCAGCCCGCGCGGATTATCGCATATTTTATGCCCGATGCCGCTACAGCGGACCAGTTTATCGTGCCGTTGTGGGATGAAACATCAATAACCTCCGCTATTGTGTAACCGCCGCCGAGAAATTTCTCCGCGTGATGATATTCGTCATCCTCCTGAACGGAATTTGCGCTTTTGACAGCATTCTTTTCGAGCCTGCCGTCGAGCGGTTCGTCAATCGCGGCAAAAACAGCCGGCGCCAGCGCGCCGCAGAGCATAATAAGGCTCAGCGCCAGACACAGCGCTTTTTTGAAATATTTTCTCATATTGTCCTCCGTTAAATGCAGAAATGCGTTTTTAACTATCTCATTTATTATACCATAATTTCGGTTGAATTTGTTAATAAATCAATAATTTTGACCCGGCGAAAACGCTCACGGCAGGGGGTGTAAAGGCGTAAAACTTGACAAATAGGTTTTTTTGTGGTATAGTATGCCCGCTTGTATTATTTGATTGCTCACAAAAAATACAGAAGAGGTAAAGTTTTGACACAAAAATTAAAAAGAATTCTTTCGCTTGCGCTGTGCGTGCTGATGTTATCGGGAGTGTTTGCTGTAAACGCTTCCGCCACCTCAGTCACGAGCGACGAAGCGGTCGCCTGGGTTAAATCAAATCTCGGTCACCGTTTCGGCGGCGGCTACTGCGTTGATCTTATTGAGGCTTATTATCAGTTTCTCGGAGAAGCTCCGAATGACATCGCAGGTCGCAGCTACGCGAGCGTAACCCTGCCCAAGGGCTGGACCCGCACAAAAGGCGGTATCCCGCAGAAGGGCGACATCCTGATTTACACAAACGGCTATTACGGCCATGTGGGAATCTACGAAAGCGACTATTCCACCTATCACCAGAACTGGTCCGGCTGTATGTATACAGTTCAATACACCGGCCTTTATTCCTGGAGATGCTATTGGGGATGCATCCACCCGAATTTCGGCGATGATCCTAAGATTGAAGAGACGGAAAAAGAAGAACCCGTTTCAACCTATCACGGCGCAGATGACAAGCCGGTTTCGGTTTTTGCCGCGGCAGAGCTTGTTCCCGATTCTCCGCTGACCGGTGCGGACTCGGGCGCTCCCGATGTTGCCGGCGCTTCCGACACATTGTCATCGGTAATAGGATTTTTCACGGTGCTCGTCAAGGGCCTCGCGTTTATATCCTCACTTTTTGGCAAAATTATAAAATAATACAAGAAGGGCTGCGGAGAAATCTGCAGCCCGCTCTTTTTTGTTGAATAATTTCTGACTTTATGATATAATTCAACATATCATTTCCGGAAAGAGGCAGAATATGAAAATCAGAATTGCATCAATGCAGGATGCACCGGCCCTGCTTGAAATCTATAAATACTATGTTGAGAATACGGCGATTTC
>JAFZOE010000110.1 GCA_017552845.1 Clostridia bacterium | reverse complement strand
TCTCATGGAAACTCAGATGAAGAGCCAGATTATTCCGTTTGTTGATAATTTCAAGTCGGCTCTTGAGGAATACAGAGAAAACTATAATTCCGATAATCCGCTCAACAAAGCGAGAGCGCAGTATGCTCACGACGCGCTGAATATGCTCACCGATGATGACAGCTACGGCAAGGGTCTCGGCGACCTGCTTCTCAACAAGACAAGATATGAACTCGGCGACGAATTCAATGATATTCCCCCGCAGGAAAGAAGCAATTACGCCGATATTCTCACCATTCTCGCCCAGTCAAACGGCAAGGCAACCCTGATTATGGAGAATCTTATCACCCGCGCGGCGGATACCCATGAAGACTCCTGGCTCGACCGCCTGTCGGATGTGACTTACGATAAGCTCGTTGACGCTGTTGCGGAATCGGAAGGCCTTCTTCCGACCGATGCGAAGGCCGAAACCGCAAAGCTCTATGATGACGGCGCGAAAAAGCTTCTCAAGCTCTGGGACGCTTTCAGCGAGGAGCTCTCATCCTATGATGAGGCTTATAAAACCGCAAACAAATTCGATTCAGACGCCTATGAAGAGGCTGTGGATAATCTCGAAGGCCTGACCGACGATTCCGCCCCGGAAGAGATGGTTGAAGCGGTTGAGGAATTTGCAAAGCAGCAGGCAAATTCGGCAGAATTCATACAGTCCGCAGAGATAGTCGCAATCCACGATTATCTTAAAGACATCGAATACGGCGACGGCACCCTGCTCGACTTCTTCTCAACTCCGGCAAGCGAAATTGAAGAAGATATCACCGTGCTTTATCCCGTTGTAGCTTCCCTCTCGGAAGGTCAGCTTGCAGGTCTCGAATTCGTTTCGCTGAGAGAGCTCTTTGCAATCGCTCTCACCGACGAAGACGGCTATGCTGATAAATCCTTTGAAGATAATGAAAAGGTTTCAATTTACGACGGCGTTGACCGCGGAATATATGCGAAGGGCGGCGTTGCCCTTACAAGCGACGCTCTCAGAGCGGACGCAATGTCGAGAGAATCCGAAGACGGCGGAGCAATCAGCCCCCTTACCATCACGATGTATGTCCTCAGCGGCCTTGCCGCAGCGGGACTCATCGCCTCGGCCGTAATCGGCCTTGCCGCAAAATTCAAGAGCAATATGCTGATGGCCCTGAATAATGTCTATCAGCGCGGCGGGCAGATAGATCTGGCGTCATTCCCCACCGTTGTGCAGAATCTTAATGCCAACGCTTCAAACGTCAATGAGGCGATAGAAGCCGGCAACAAAGCTCTGCTTTCAAGAAGCTCGTTCTGCGGCAAGCTCGCGCTGGGCTTCGGCGTCGCGATGGTTATCCTCGCAGGTATTTCGACTTACCTCACTTATAAAGATCTCGTCGCTCATTATAAAGTTGAATTCACTCCGATTCCCAACTACATGGTTGACGAAAAGGATATAACGGCGTTTGATGAAAACGGCGAAAAAATCGTCCTCAAGAATCAGGCGGCGTATTACAAGGCCGTTCAGTGCAACAGAACCTACAAGGACGAAATGTATAATGTTCTCGGCGAGACAGCGGATCTCAACGGCGATGTCGGCAAACAGTGGCTCGCTCTCTATGCACAGAAGAGCGATGTCGAAGCCCCGATTCTCGCTTCTTCGCTGGTCGTCAGAGTCGGTGATACGAATATCCCCGCAGGATATAAGACCGGTATTCACATGTTCGGCGCGAGCACGGCGTTCAATCTCAACAACGAGCTCTATGACTGGAATGCAAGCGCACCGAGCGTAATGATCTATTTCAAGACCGACTCAGCCGCAAAGCCCGCAACAACCGGCTCAAACTTCACCGCAGGCAATCTTGCCCTCACAGGCATAGCCGGTCTCGCAGTCGGCGCAGTTGTCACCGCGCTCGCTTCAAAAGCAGTCGGCAAAAAGAGAAAAACCGCGTAAATTCGCTTAAAACCCGTTTTCCCGCGCAACGCAATCGCAAACCGGGGAGTTGTTTCGGTTAAAGTTTACGGCTTGTTCCGCGCCGGGAATACGGGAAATACAGACGCCGGACCCGCAGGATTTTCCTGCGGGTCCGGTATTTTCATATCTTTATCAGTATTCGATTTTAATCTCGTTTCTGCCGGGAGCGGTTTTCAGCCTGAGATATCTGCCGTCAATTTCATATTCGCCTGATGCGGTGATATTCTTCGGCTCCTTGTGAAGATAAATCTCGGTCGGCTCGTCATATTCCTTATCCTGATTATAGACGAGGGTAAAGATTTCATTCTTTCTGTCGAAGGAATAGCTCTCGATGTCGCCGGTGACGGCTACGGGCGAAGTCCTGACAAGATCGCGCATAATCGGATTCTCAAGCAAGCCGTCATAGTAGCACCAGTAGGTCTGGCCCCAGTGATATGAATCGAATTTGTCGAGCAGGTATTCGATATGGTCGAGCCATTCCGTTCCCTCGCTCTGGCCGCCCCATTCGCCGACAATCAGCGGCACTCCGAGGCGCTCCTGCGAGCGGCGGTGCTCATCAAAGATTCCGCCAACTCTGGTGTTGCTCGCGTATTTGTATTCGGGCGTGTCAACCATCAGGTCATAGGCGTGGGGGGCGAAGCAGAGCTGCTCCTCCCTTTTGCCGTTTATCGTGACCGCGGGGGTTGAATAGGGGATGCCGAGATTGGAATAATAGCTGTTTTCCATCATGATTATTCCGTTATCCGTAACTTCCCTGATTGCCGCGGCGGTGCGGTTGATAAACTGTGAATAATAACCTGTATCGAATTTATAAATCAGCTTGTCTCCGCCCGAGGTTGCCTTGCGGAAGAGCGAATAATCGGCAAAGGGCTCAAGGCAGCGGATGACGTTGCCCGAGAAAAGCTGCTTTGCGAGGAAGGTGATTTTGCATCTCTTATCGGTGATGACGGTCTTTGCTACTCCGCCGATAAGCTTGCGGAAAACCTTGCCGCCGTCTGTGCCGGGGAACGGCTCATTGAGCATATCGTAGCCGAAAAGAGCGGGATGATCCTTGAATTCCTCCGCAACATGCTTCCACATATTGCAGAAATAGGTCTGGAGCGGAACGCCGTTATAAGGTCTGTTCTGCCAGAAGGAATCGAAGGCTCTGTGAACGGCCTTGCCCCAGAAATAGCCCTCTGCCCAGACGAATCTGGTCGGAGTCTGCTTTGCGCCGTCGGTCAGGCAGGCCCAGTCGGGGGCTCCGTCGCCCGCGCATTCCCTTGCGCCGGAATATAAATCCTGATGCATATCGAGATAGAAATACATGCCGTATTTCGCGAGGCGGTCGGCGACCGTGCGGATTTTCGCGAGGTATTCCTCGTTATATTTGCCGGGCTCGGGCTCAACCGCGTCCCAGGTAAGACCGAGGCGCACGATATTGAAGCCGCCCTCCGCGAGAGTTCTGATAACTTCCTCGCTGAAATACTCATCGGGCTTGTAGAGGCGCTCGTCGTTCCCCTCTTCATAGCCGCCCTTGTCGCAGAGGTTGATGCCGTTGAATATCCTCTGTCTGCCGGCGGAGTCAACGAATTTCAGTCCTGATACGGAAATCTTTTTCATTTTTTCACCCTTTCCTCAGCCATACGGCCATATCGCTCTCGCCGTGATTGGCATAGGCGAAATAGGGCAGCAGGCGGATTTTTCTTTTTATTCTCTCTGCTTTTTCGCAGTCATAATAGAGTTCATCCGAGGGAGCGTCGATAAAAGCATCCGCATCGGCTGCGTATGCGCCCGCCTCCTCATCGAAGGTCAAACCGACGGTTCCGCCGACATCCAGCGAAATGTCGCTCAGGCGGACACCGTCATTGAGCACGCTCTCCGCGCAGTAAACAAGCGGGCCTCTGCAAAGGCAGACCTTGCCTGCGTCATAGGCGATTTTCGGATTCGCGCAGATGAAACGCGGCTTCATATCAAACCAGAAATCGAGAATCTCCTCATCGGAAGCTATATCTATATAAGCATAGCCCTTCTCAACGGGCGCGCTGAGTTTTTCACCGCCGAGTGAAACGAAGTCGCACCAGCCGGGGATTCTCACGGCGAAGCGTCTGCCCGCCATATTCCTGACGGTAATTCTGACCCCGCCCTCATTCGGGTATCTTGTCTGCTGTTTTATATACATGCCGTCATATTCGGTTTCGCTCTCGGCGAAATGGTGAACATAGACGGTTTTTTCATCGTAAGTATAGAGGAAATCCGCGATTGAAGCGACAAATCTCGCAATATTCGGCGGGCAGCAGGAGCAGTCAAAGACCTCAACGCGCTGAGTAATCGGGGCATAGGTCTTTTCAAAATAATAATGCTCTCTGTTCCTGCGGCGGTCCTCAAGATTGATTTCAAGCGGATTTATATAGAAAAACGAGTGTCCATCTAACGAAACGCCCGCGAGCGAGCCGTTATAAACCGCGAGCTCAGCCACATCGGCGTATTTTGAATCGGGGTCGATTCTGCTCATCCTGCGCGCAAAGAGAGCGAGCGCTATCGCGGCGCAGGTCTCGGCATAGGCGAGGTCGTTCGATAGCACATAATCTTCGGTAAATCTCTCGCCGCTTGAAGTCGCTCCTATTCCGCCGGTAATATACATCTGGCGGTCCCTGACATTGTCAAATATCCTGCGGCAGGTTTCAAGAAGTTCCTTGTCGCCCGTCTTTTCGGCTAAATCTGCCATGCCGGCATAGAGATACATCGCCCTGACCGCGTGGCCCTCGGCAAAAGTGAAATCCCTGACCGGAATATCAGACTGATAATAGACGGGGTTCGCCCAGTTGCGCTCTTCTTCTTCGGGAAAATCCTTTTTGCTCGTTCCGCGGGTATCGATAAAATACTTGCTGAGCTTCAGATATCTCTCCTCGCCCGTGCAGTCATAGAGTTTTATAAGAGCGAGCTCGATTTCCTCATGGCCGGGGGTATCAAATTGGGCCGAATGGTCTATGGTGAAAATCTTTTCGATAAGGTCCGCATAGCGGCACATAATTTTAAGGAATTTATCCTTTCCCGTCGCATTATAGTAAGCGACCGCCGCCTCGATGAGATGGCCCGCGCAGTAAAGCTCATGATAATCCCTTATCGTGAAGCGCTTTCCGGGCTCGACAACCGTGAAATATATATTGAAATAGCCGTCGCTCTGCTGATTCTTTTCAATCAGGTCAACTGTGTCGTCGATGATTTTTTCAAGCTCTTTGTCGGGATGAAGAGCGAGCGAATAAGCGGCAGCCTCAATCCATTTGGCAATGTCGCTGTCCCAGAAAAAATGGGGTTTCGGGAGCTCACAGCCCTCTTTCCAGTTGCATTTAAAGGCCTCGAATCTGCCCGTATCGGTGAATCTGTCATAGACGGTCGGAATGGTGGCTGTGCGGTTGATTTCAAGGCGTCTGCCCCAGAATCCGCCGAGTTTCACGGCGCTGAAAGGAATTGTTTTCATCGGCTCACCTCTGAAATTGATTCTTTATGCCTCTGCTTTTGCGGCCTTTGCCGCTTTCTTTGCTTCCTTTTTCTTTGCCTTTTCGGCCTTTTCGGCTTCCTTTTCCGCTTTCGCCTTCGGGTCGCCGAGGTCAACGAGATAGTTGATAGCCGCCCAGAGGATTACCGCGAGGAACAGGAAGAGGAAGGCGTTCTGCAAACCGCAGAGCGAGAAGACGAATTTTACGGCGCTTCCCGCGATTGAGCCCAGCAGGTTTGTGATAACGCCGGTGCCGAGAAATTTATCAAGCAGATACGCCGTCAGATCGACTTTGCCTGTGTAAACATCCGTCGCCGCAGAGCGGAAAGCGACAATCATCACAATATCCGCGATGATTCCGACCGCGCCCGCAATGAGCGGAACGAGCCTGTTCTTTGAGCAGATTGAGAATACAATCAGGAACAGAGCGAGCAATATCATGACAGCAAAACTCACGCCGACCGTGATGAGGCGGGAATTGAGAACCTGCAGCTCGGGCGACCAGTAAATCGGCGAGCTCGTATTGAAGGCGGGCGAGAGATCGTCTTTTCCCTGAGCGATGTCAACCGCCCTCTTGATTGAAATATCCTCATAGACCGCCGCGCCCTCGGCGGCATCCTTGCTCAGAGTCTTGAACAGCTCCGCGAGCTCGTCGGTGGTCTCCATTTTGACTTCCACGAAATTTACAAAATACGCGGATAAGAGTATCAGGACAGCGAGAATTATCGTGCCGATACGAAAACCGAGTTTTTTCATATATAAAACCCTTCTTTCCGTTTATTTCCAGGAGGATTTGAGATCAACCGTCCTGTTGAATACAAGCTTTTCGGGCGTTGAATTCTTGTCAACGCAGAAATATCCCTGCCTCATGAACTGGAAGGTATCGCCCGGCTTTGCGGATGCCAGGCTGCCCTCGAGCAGGCAGTTGTCGAGAATCTTCAGCGAATCGGGATTGAGGTTGTCGAGATAATTCTCGCTCTCTCCCGGATTCTCGGTCTTGAAAAGGCGGTCATAGAGACGGACCTCGCATTTCACGCAGTCCGCGGCGCTGACCCAGTGGAGAGTGCCCTTGACCTTCCTGCCGTCTGCCGAGTCGCCGCCCTTTGTGGCGGGGTCATAGGTGCAGTGAAGGCAGGTGACTTCGCCGTTTTCGTCGGTATCATAGGAATTGCAGGTCACATAGTAAGCGCCCTTGAGGCGGACCTCATTGCCGGGATAGAGGCGGAAATACTTCTTGACGGGCTCCGCCATGAAATCCTCGCGCTCAACATAGATTTCTCTTGAAAACTTAACTATTCTTTTGCCGAGCTCGGGCTTGTCGGGGTTGTTTTCAACTTCAAT
>JAFZOE010000109.1 GCA_017552845.1 Clostridia bacterium | reverse complement strand
GATTTAGGAGCACTTAAATGAAGAATTATCCCGATTATATCAAATATGCCGCATCGATTGTTCCTTCTGCCCGCCAGCTTAAATGGCAGGAGAATGAGATGTATGCTTTTATCCATTTCGGCATGAATACTTTTACCGATACAGAGCGGGGAAACGGTAATGAAGATCCTGAGCTTTTCAATCCTGAAGAGCTGAATTGCCGTCAGTGGGCGAAGCTTTGCAAACTTTCTCATATGAGCGGACTTATTCTTACTGCAAAGCATCATGACGGTTTTTGCCTCTGGCCCAGTAATTACACCGATCATTCTGTTGCCAAGAGTCTCTGGAAGGACGGAAAGGGCGATGTAGTCCGCGAGTGCGCCGATGCCTGCAGGGAATTTGGCATTAAATTCGGGGTATATGTTTCTCCATGGGATATGCATGAGGAAACTTACGGCAGTGGAGTTGCATATAATACTTTCTTCAAGAATCAGCTTAAAGAGCTGCTCACTCAATACGGTGACATATTCTGCGTCTGGTTTGATGGTGCCTGCGGAGAAGGTAAAAACGGCAGAAAGCAGGATTATGACTGGCAGGTTTATTTTGACCTTATAAGAGAGCTTCAGCCCGATGCTACAATTCACATCTGCGGCCCTGATGTCCGTTGGTGTGGTAACGAGGCCGGAGTATGCAGAAAGAGCGAATGGAGCGTGGTTCCTTATTACTATTCGCAGGGCGAACTTATAAAAGCTAAAGACAATCCCGATATTACGAAGCCTCCGAGAAAAATCAATCCTACGCTTCCCGATATCGGATCGTATAAGATAATTAAGAAATGCAATAAACTTATCTGGTATCCCGCTGAAGTTGATGTTTCAATCCGTAAGGGATGGTTTTATCATAAAGATGACGATTATACGGTAAAACCTCTCTCAAAGCTGATTGAAATCTATTATAATTCAGTCGGAGCAAATTCTGCTTTTCTTCTCAATATACCGCCGATGCCTAGCGGAAAAATCAATGAAAAAGATGTTGAGGTTCTGCTGTCTTTCGGAGCACAACTCGATATCGATTTTAATGAAAACCTGGCTGAGGATTCTGTTATAACCGATAACAGGCATCTCGATGAGAAGCATACGGGTCAGATGATTCTCGACAATAATTCCGATACTTTCTGGCATTCAGGAGACAATCCCGAAGGCGCGGAACTGATACTCGATCTCGGTGATGAATATGATATAAATAAAATCGTACTCGGTGAGCATATTGCCACCGGTCAGCATGTTGAGAATTTTGAGCTTTTTGTAAAATCTGAAGACAAATGGAAGAAGCTTGCAAAAGAAACGGTAATCGGTTATAAGAGAATATGCAGATTTGACGAGATAAGAGCAAGGTATTTCAAGTTGGTAATAAAGAAAGCCAGATGCTTTGCAACAATCAGTAAGTTTGAGGCCTATTGATATGAATATTCAGATTTTCGGGTTGAATAAATGCTTTGATACAAAGAAGGCACAGAGATATTTCAAGGAGAGAAATATCAAATTCCAGTTCATAGACCTAGCGCAGAAATCTATGAGTAAAGGTGAGCTGAATTCGGTTCTCGCAAACGTAGATTCTCTGGATGACCTAATTAACGAAAAATCAAAAAGTTATGAGAAAAGCTTCATAAAATACGTTCAATATGAAGCAAAAATAGAAAAACTGCTTGAAAACGGAGAACTATTCAGAACCCCGATAGTCAGGAACGGAAAGCTGAGCACTGTCGGTTACTGCCCCGAAATATGGAAAACATGGGAATAATCGGAAATATGAAAATACCTGCATATGCCGAAACAGCAATTGATTTGCTTAATGAAGCCGGATTTGAAGCTTATGTTGTAGGCGGCGCAGTGCGCGATATGGTTATGGACCGGCCGGCTCACGATTTCGATATTGCGACTTCCGCTCTGCCTTCGCAAACCGAAGAAGTATTTGCCGGTTACAGGCTTATAGAAACCGGCCTTAAACATGGAACGGTAACGGTTCTTATTAATGCAGAACCGGTTGAAATTACTACTTTCAGAATTGACGGCGATTATTCCGATATGAGAAGGCCCGATTCCGTTCAGTTTACACCTGAGCTGAAAAATGACTTATCGCGCAGGGATTTCACCTGTAATGCACTTGCATTTCATCCGAAAAACGGAATTGTTGATTATTTCGGCGGAATAGAAGATATAAATAAAAGAATAATAAAATGCGTCGGCGAGGCCGATAAAAGATTCGGCGAGGATGCATTGAGAATAATGCGCGCTCTCAGGTTTGCAAGTGTTTTAGGTTTCGAAATAGAT